>CAXMLR010000381.1:0-2540 GCA_964194275.1 uncultured Solirubrobacterales bacterium | reverse complement strand
CTTCCATGCGGCAGTCGAGCTCGGCGGGTCGGGTGCACATGCCGTTGCCGAGCATCCGGGCGTGGGACTCTTGGCGGAGACGGCTCATGGCCGCGGTCTCGATCTCGGCGGGTAGCGCGCCCGGGGTGGCCGCGGTGTTGTAGAGCGCGTCGATCTGTTGACACACGGAGGCGTATTCGTCGGCGACGACGCGATCGGCGATGCGCGCGTACACGAGAGTCATCTCGAGCGAGCGGTGACCGAGCAGAGCGGCGATGGCCTCGAGGCGCATGCCGCGGTTGATCGCCTGTGTCGCGAGCGTGTGCCGCAGACGGTGGGGGTGCATGTCATCGATCCCGGCGATCGCGCCGACGCGGGCGACGATGCGGTGCACGGTCCTGCGGTCGATGGGAGCGTGGTCGTCGGCGAGCAGCCGGCGCGATGCGCGTATGTGTTCGGTGTTGGCGGCGGTCCAGTCGGCGAAGAGGTCGACGACGTCGGGGTGCAGCGGAATCATGCGGTCGTTACGGAGCTTCCCGACGGGCACGCGCAGCCAGTGGGCGTCTTTGCCGATGAGGGTCACGGCGTCAGCGGCCAGCTCGCAGAGCTCACTGGCCCGGAGCCCGGTGCGGGCCAGGACCTGGGCGACGAGCCGGTAACGGGCGACGGGGTGGGCGCGGGCAGCGGCCATGAACTGGGCTGCTTGTTGGTCGGTGAGGAACTTCGGGACCGGCTCGGTGCGGTGCGGGATGTCGCCGTGCAGGATCGGGTTGCGGCCGGGCGCATCGGGCCAGTCCCACTCGATGAGCCGGTCGAGGAAGATCCGGATCATCCGCAGCCGGTGCCGCTGCGTGTTCTTCGCCAACGTCAGCCCGGTCGCGCCGCCGGGCTGGGCGGCGAGCCACACCTTGTAGTCCTCGATGTGACGGCGCTCGATGCCGGCGACGACGGTGATATCCGTGGCGGTGGTGAGCCACCGGGCGAGTTGGCGCAGGGTGGTGTCGGCGGCCTCGACGCTGCGAGGGGCCAGGAACGTGGCGAGTTGGAGCAGGTATCGGCGCATGGTGGCCACGAGCTGCGGGGCCCGCGCCGAAAGTTGGGCCCATTCCCGGTTCGACGCGTTCGTCGGGAACCACGCCTCGACGGAGACCGCTGGCGTGGCGCTCATCGGTTGATCGCCTGCATCGCGACGAGTTCTGCGGCCGCGTCGGCGTCGATGCGTTCGGCGGCACGCCGGTACTCCTCGGCCAGCCAGTTGTCGGTCAAGTGCAGATAGATCCGGGTCGACTCGATCGACACGTGACCGGCCTGAGCCTGGACCGCTTCGAGTTCCATCCCCGCTTCGCGGAGCCGGGTCAGGCAGGTGTGGCGCAGCTGATGACAGGTCGCCCGTTCCAGCCCGGCCCGCGTCCGGGCGGCCTGGAGGATCTTGTCGACTCCATCAGCAGTCATCGGCCGGCCGCGGTTCGGGCCCTTCAAGGTGACGAACACCCTGTCGGTGCCGACACCCTTCGGCCGTTCGCTGCGGAGGTAGTCGCCGACCGCCGCAAAGAACGTGTTCGAGATCGGCACCACGCGCTGATGGCCGCCCTTGCCTTCGGCGATGAACAACGACCGCTCCGGCACCTGGACCTCACCGAGACGCAGGCCGAGGACCTCGCAGCGGCGAAGGCCGCCGAGCACCATGGCGTAGACCATCGCACGGTCCCGATGCGTGCGCAGCGCCGTCAACAACGCAGTCACCTCGCCCGGGGGAAGGATCCTCGGCAACGTGCGCGGCACCCGCACCAAAGGCACCTGCTGGCGGCGGCCGCCGCGACGGCGGGTCGAGAGGCCACGCGGGACCGGGTTGGCCTTCACCGACGTGTCCCCGCGGGCGACCAGATACGCGTACAGCCCAGAGACCGATGAGAGCCGACGGGCGATCGTGCGCGTCGACAGCCCGGACTCGCCATCGGTCATCCGGATCACCCGCCGGTCACCGCGCTGCTCAGCGACGAACTCGAACACGTCAGCGGCGACAACCTCGACCGGGACCTTGTCGACGATCGAGAAGAACGTCTTCAGATCGTGGGCGACCGCCCGCAACGTGTTCGGCCGAGACCGCCCGGCCACGAACGCCAGATACGAATCGACCAACGGATCGCCGAGCGCGTAACGGGTCTCCCCGCCCGCCGTCGAGGATCGCACGAAGTAAGGAAACTGGTTCATCCCCCCATGCTCCCCGCCCCATCTGAAAGACACCGGGATACCAGATGGATCATCCGTGTATTAGGCGGTTGGGGGCGGTCGCGACTTCCGTCGCGGCCGGGAACGCATGGTCCCTCGGTGCTGCAGGTCCGTCGCCGACTCGGCTTCCACCGCGATCAAGGTACGCATCCGTTCCTCAGCCCCACGGATCGGTCGGCGTCCTCCGAAGGCCATCGCCACGCCGGCGGCGCGGGAGCCGGATCCCTTGGTGACGCGCTGGCGGAGCCGGACGGTGGCGAAGGTGGACTCGATCGGGTTGGTGCTGCGCAGGTGGATCCAGTGCTCGGCGGGTAGTCGTAGCAGGCCAGCAG
>CAXMLR010000380.1:0-1547 GCA_964194275.1 uncultured Solirubrobacterales bacterium | reverse complement strand
GGAGGATCTGATGGCGGCCGGGGCGGGGTAGTTCGGAGCCTCGGCGCGCCGGGTATCGTGGGCTCGATGTCGCTGACGATCGTGGTGCTCGAAGGCGATGAGACCGGGCAGGAGCTGCTGGAGCAGGCCCTGCGCCTGCTCGATCCCGAGCTGCTGCAGATCGACCTCGAGCTGAGGCGGTATGACCTCTCGCTCGAGAACCGCCGTGCGAGCGACAACGACGTCGTCACCGAGGCCGCCGCCGCGATGCGCGATGCGGGTTACGGGCTGAAGGCTGCCACGATCACGCCCGAGGGTGCGGACGATGTCGGATCGCCGAACCGAATCCTGCGGGAGGCGGTCGACGGCAAGGTGATCATCCGCACCGGCCGCCGGCTGCCCGGGATCACAACGATCGCCGGAGTTCATCACCCGATCTCGATCGTGCGGATGGCGGTGGAGGACGCCTACGGCGCCGAGCAGTGGCGGGAGGGCAATCCCGGCGCCGGCGAGGAAGTCGCCTTCCGGACCGAGCGCATCACCCGCTCGACGTGTCGCGCGGTGGCCGAATACGCCTTCCGGACCGCCGCCAGCGCCGGCGCGCGGGTCTACGGCGGCCCGAAATGGACCGTCTCCCCCGTGTACGAGGGAATGCTCAAGGAGGAGATGGACGAAGCCGCCGCGCGCCATCCCGATGTCGCCTACCAACCGGTGCTGATCGATGCCACCTATGCCGGCCTGTTATCCGGCGCGGCCGACGTCCCGCTTGTCATCCCGGCGCTCAATCGCGACGGCGACTGCCTGTCAGATCTCGTGCTGCCAATGTTCGGATCGATCGCCGGAGCCGAGTCGGTGCTGCTCGCCTTCGATCACAACTACGAGACGACGGTGGCGATGGCGGAAGCGCCCCACGGCACCGCCCCCGCGCTCCGGGGCAAGGACCTCGCCAACCCGCTGGCCATGATCCTGGCCTGCGGCGCGATCCTCCATCACGCCACCGCGCGGTGCGGCGAGGCGGCCGCGCGCGCGTCCCGAGCCGTTTATGAGGCGGCGCTCGAGTCAGTCGCGGCGGGGATCAAGACCCCGGATCTCGGTGGTCACGCGGGAACGGCCGAGTTCACCAGCACGACGGCCGCACGGGTGCGCGAGAAGCTCAATTCCCCTGCCGCGTCTGGCACTTCCGGATGATGCAAGCGAACTTGCAGGAATTCGAGCCTTCCGTCCGACCCCACCCGTAGCCTTACGAACATATGTTCCAGTCATCAACAGATCGTCTCCGGGCGTGGATGAGCCGATTCGACGATCTCCTGGCCGATCATCCTGAGGAGGGGCGGCCAGAGGAAAACGACTTCCGCACGCACCCGCACCGCCAAGCGCTGGGATGGGATCGTGCGCGTCGCCCGGGCACCGTGTCGGCGCGCACGGCGCACTGCCTCTCCCCCTTTCGCGCGGCACGCCCCGCCGACGCCGAACGCACGCCGACCCGCTGAGCGCACGCCGGACCCGCTGAGCGCACGCCGGACCCGCCAGGTGTCCTCTACAGACCTAGGACTGTCTCTTATACACAT
>CAXMLR010000379.1:0-4699 GCA_964194275.1 uncultured Solirubrobacterales bacterium | reverse complement strand
GGTCCAGCACCGCGCCGGCGAGCCGGCCATCGGTGAAGACGATGGCTGCCGGTCCGTCCCAGGGCTCCATCAGGCAGGAATGAAAGTCGTAGAAGCCCTTCAGATCGGGATCCAGGTCGGTTCGAGTGCGGTAGGCCTCCGGGACCATCATCATCACCGCGTGCGGGATCGAACGCCCGCCGAGGACCAGCAGCTCGAGCACGTTGTCGAACGTCGCCGAGTCAGAGCCCCCCTCCCGGACCACCGGGATCACCTTCTGTAGGTCTTCGCCGAACAGCTCCGAAGCGAGCTGCGATTCACGCGCCCGCATCCAGTTGACATTGCCCCGCAGGGTGTTGACCTCACCGTTGTGAGCGATCATCCGGTACGGGTGGGCCAGCTCCCAGCTCGGGAACGTATTGGTCGAGAAACGGGAATGCACCAGCGCCAGCCGCGAGGCCACCCGGGGGTCACGGAGGTCTGAGAAGTAGCGCGGGAGCTGGGGCGCGGTCAACATCCCCTTGTAGACGATCGTGCGGGAGGAAAAGCTCGGGATTGCCAGGTCGCTTCCGGCCTCCCGTTCGATCAGGCGCCGGATCACGTACAGCTTGCGCTCGAACGCATCCTGGTCGGGGATCTCCTCTGAGGCCTCGATCACCACCTGGCGGATGAACGGCGCCGCCAGACGGGCGGTGTCGCCGACGTGGCGCTCGTCGACCGGGACGTCACGCCACCACAGCAGCCGCTGCCCCTCGGTCTCGATCGTCTCCTCGATCAGGCGCTCGAGCGCCTGGCGGCGCTCAGGGTCCCGCGGCAGAAAGCACATCCCGACGCCATAGCCCCCGGGGACCGGCAGCTCGACGCCGACCACCGCGCGCATGAACGCATCAGGGATCTGCAGCAGGATCCCCGCCCCGTCGCCGGTATTCGGGTCGGCTCCCTCGGCGCCGCGGTGCTCGAGATTCTGGAGCGCGTCCAGCGCCTTCTCCACGACGGCGTGGCTGGCCTCACCCCACAGCTTCGCGACCATCGCGATGCCGCAGGCGTCGTGCTCGTTTTGCGGGTCGTAGAGGCCGGTGGCCCCGGGTGGAGCAGAGAGCTTGTGCATAGAAAAGGGGTGGCCCTGGGAGCGGGACAGGGGAAAGCAGCGGCGGCCCGACTTACGGAAATCTTACCAGCGCCGGATGCGCCAGCGCCGCCGTCACGCATCCCGAGGCGGACCGGGACGGTCAACCCAGGATGAAGTGCTTACTCTTGCTCCGCGAGGGATGCCTGACGGCGTCCGCTGGCGCTCTTGGAGCCGTTGTTGCCCGACGGCTTCTTGGCCGGCTTTTTGGCCGGGGGCTTCCTCTTGGCCGCCGATTTCGGCTTCGCCGGCGCTTGCTCTTCTTCCCCCTCCGGGCGCATGGCGGCGAGGCTGGCTTCCAGGGCGGCCATCAGGTCGGGGGCGGCTGCGGGCTCTTCGGCCTGAGGCTGGACGGCGATCTCCTCGCCCGCGGCCTTGCGCTCGATCAGCTCGAGGACGCGGTCGCGGTACTCGTCGCGGTACTTGGTCGGTTCGAAGTCGGCCGACAGGGAGGCGATCAGTTGCTGGGCCATCTTCAGCTCCCGGTCCGAGGCCTCGGCGTCGCCGAGGGCGTCGAGCTCGTCGATCCGGTCCGGCGCGAGCACCTCGTCGCCGAACAGCATCGTCGTCAGGGTCAGCGCGTCGCCCGCCGGCCGTAGCCCGCACAGCTGTTGCTTTGAGCGCAGCACCACGCGGCCGATGCCGACCTTGCCAGCCTCGCGCATCGCGTCGAGCAGCAGCTTGTAGGCCTTGGCGCCCCCGGCGGTGGGAGCCAGGTAGTAGTTGTGGTCGTAGAAGATCGGATCGATGTCGACCAGATCGACAAATTCCTCGATGTCGACCGTGCGGGTGGCCTTGGGGTCAAGCGCTTCGAGCTCCTCGGGGGCGATCGTCACATAGCGATCCGGCGTGATCTCGTAGCCCTTGATGATGTCCTCGAACGCCACCTCTTCGCCAGTCGTCGGATCCACCCGCTTCTGCTTGATGCGAGCGCCCGTCTTGCCTGAGAGCTGGTGAAAGCGAACCGTCTTCGGTGACGTCGCGCTGTACAGCTTGACCGGGACGTTGACGAGGCCGAAGCTGATTGCGCCTGACCAGATTGCGCGTGCCATTGCCCTTTTTGTATAGCGAACGCTGTCGCGAATCAAGCGGTGAGCGAGGTATTGCTCACCGGTTGACCCACGACATGTCGGGATATCGGTCGCCGGAGGCCGCCCCCGCGGGGGCCGCTGCGTCGAGCTGGCGGAGGTCTTCCTCGCTCAGCGTCAACTCGGTTGCGTCGACGTTTTCCTGCAGATAGGCGCGACGTTTGGTGCCCGGAATCGGAACCAGGTCCTCCCCCTGATGCAGGACCCAGGCGAGCGCCAGCTGGCCGGGGGAGCAGTTGTGTCCCTCCGCCAGCTCCCTGACTCGGCTGACCAGCTCGAGGTTCCGCCGGAAATTCTCGCCCTGGAAGCGAGGGTTGTGCCGACGGAAATCCTGTTCGTCGAGATCCTCGGGCTTGGAGACCTGTCCGGTGAGGAAGCCGCGACCCAACGGGCTATAGGCGACCAAGCCGATGCCGAGCTCTCGGATCGTCGGCAGCACCTCGTCCTCGATGTCCCGGCTCCACAGCGAGTACTCGCTCTGCAGGACCGAGATCGGGTGCACGGCATGTGCGCGGCGGATCGTGTCGGCCGACGCCTCGGAGAGGCCGAGGTAGCGAACCTTGCCGGCATCGACGAGCTCCGCCATGGCCCCCACCGTCTCCTCGATCGGCACGTCACGATCGACCCGGTGCTGGTAGTACAGGTCGATGTGCTCGAGCCCCAGGCGGCGCAACGAGGCGTCACACGCCGCAAACACGTACTCCGGGCGCCCGTTGACCCCACGGATGGTGGGGTTCTCCCGATCGCGCACGATGCCGAACTTGGTCGCCAGAACCACCTCCTCACGGCGATCGGCGACCGCGTGTCCGACGAGCACCTCGTTGTCGCCGTACCCGTATGCATCAGCGGTGTCGAGCATCGTGACCCCAAGTTCGAGCGCGCGATGAATCGTGGCGATCGCTTCCGTCTCATCGGCGGCGCCGTAGAACTCGGACATGCCCATGCAACCCAGCCCTTCGGACGAGCTGGCCAGTCCCTCGCCCCCGAGTGATCGTTGCTCCATGAGCTCAGTGTCTCACGCTGTGAGCTTCGCCATCGTTCTATCTCCGTGAAGCTTCCAGCGTTCCAGGCGCTTCTCGACACCTACGGACGAGACGTCCACCGCTTTCTGGTGGCCAGTCTTGGACCGGTGGAGGCCGACGATGCGTATCAGGAGACCTGGCTGGCGGCCTTACGCGCCTATCCGCGGCTGCGTGACGCGTCAAATCTCCGGAGCTGGATCCTGACCGTCGCCCATCGCAAGGCGATCGACTCCACTCGCGCCCGGGGCGCCCGCGCGGTTCCGGTCGAGGACCTACCAGAACGCGTGACGCCCGTCGAGCCGTTGCCCGACGAGGGCCTGTGGGGGGAGGTCCGCCGGCTGCCACCGAAGCAGCGCACGGCGCTCGCCCTGCGCTATGTCGCCGACGCGGGCTACGGCGAGATCTCAGCCGTGATGGGAACCAGCGAGGAGGCGGCGCGACGAAACGTGCACGAGGCACTCAAACGACTTCGAACGGAGTACACGCCATGAGCGACGATGATCGACTCGGATCCGCACTGCGCGCAGCCGCGCAGCGCGAATCGCCCTACCTCCCGGACGTGAGCCGGGCGGCCGCCCGCGCCGGATTGCTCGACGTCGCCTACGCGACGCTGGACTCTCCGGTGGGAACGCTGCTGCTGGCCCGGACCCCGCGGGGGCTGGTCCGCCTCGCCTACATCGACGGCGCGGAGGACGCCGTCCTGGAGGATCTCGCGCTCCGGATCTCTCCGCGGGTGCTGGCCGCACCCGACGAGCTCGATCAGTCCCGGCGTGAACTCGATGAGTACTTCGCTGGACGGCGCACGCGCTTCGGGATCCCGTTGGACTGGCGGCTCACGCGCGGCTTTGCCCAGCGCGTGCTGCAGGCGACGGCGCGGATCCCCTATGGGAGCGTGTCGAGCTACAAGCTGGTGGCCGGGGAGGCCGGAAGCCCTCGGGGCTCGCGTGCGGCCGGCAACGCGCTCGGCCGTAACCCCCTGCCGATCGTCGTCCCGTGCCATCGCGTCCTTCAGGCCGACGGTGGTCTCGGCGGCTACACCGGCGGCGTCGAGCGCAAGCGGCAGCTGCTGTCGGTGGAGGGAGCGCCGGTCTAGCCGTTCGGACTCGGCACCGTCATGCGCAGGTTCGGGGGCGTCCGTATCCTCGTAGGCCCATTCCGAGGGAGGGACGATGAGCAAGCGAGAGATCAGGCGGTCGCTGCCGCCCGGGCCGAGGGTCCCGGGAGCGGTACAGATGCTCGCGACCTGGAAGCGGCCGGCGGCATCGCTGGAGCGATTGCGTCAATACGGCAAGCGGGTTACCGTGCAGCTCCCGTTCCAGCCACCGTTTGTGATCCTCTCCGACCCGGAGGAGATCAAGGAGCTGTTCACGGCCGCGCCGGATGTGCTGCACCCGGGCGAAGGCGCACGGATCCTCGAGCCGATGGTCGGTCGCAACTCGGTGATCCTGCTCGACGAAGGCCCTCATCTGGAACAGCGCAAGCTC
>CAXMLR010000378.1:0-12228 GCA_964194275.1 uncultured Solirubrobacterales bacterium | reverse complement strand
CGAGGATCTGCTCGGGCTCCATCATCGCGTGCATCGGCGTGTCGGCCTCGGCGTATTTCGATTGTGCGCAGAAGCCACAGTCCTCTGCGCAGCCGCCGGATTTGGCGTTAACCAGCGAGCACATGTCGGTCGCGTCGGAGAAGCGCTCCAGCCGCACTGTCCACGCTCGCTCGACCACCGCCTCGATCTCGGCGTGGTCCTCAAGCTCGCCCAGGCGGCGAGCCTCCTCTGGCGTGATCAGCGGCGGCATCGCCGCGCAAATTACGGGGCGGACCGGACGGCTACGCCGAAGCTAGCGGCCCTTCCATTGCGGCGGGCGCTTCTCGGCGAAGGCGTGGACGCCCTCACGGAAGTCTTCGGAGGAGAAGCACTCCTGGCGAAGGGCGATCAGCTCGCCCTCGACATGAGGCTCCAGCGCCCCCCGGCCGTCCAGCACCGCGCGGATCACACGCTTGTTGCCGAGCTGTGCCAGCGGAGCGTTTTCGGCCAGCTCGTGCGCCATCTCGAGGGCCTGGGCTGCGAGCTGATCCGGCTCCAGCACCGAGTTGACCAGGGCCCACGAGCACGCGGTCGGAGCGTCGATCCTCCGACCCAGCAGGAACAGCTCCCGAGTGCGGGCGGCGCCGATCGTGTCGATGAACTTGCGGATGCCCGTATGCGAGTAGACGAGCCCCAGCTTGGCCGGGGGCATGCCGAGACGGATCGGCGCGGCGGCGATGCGCAGGTCGCAGGACAGCGCCAGCTCGAGGCCGCCGCCGATGGTGTGGCCGTTGAGGGCCGCCAGCGTCGGGTACGGGTAGGCCTCGATCGCATCGATCGCCGCCGCGAACGGGTGCGCGACGAGCTTCTCGGCCTCGTCGGCGAACACGGAGTCCGGAAGATCGCCGATGTCGTAGCCGGCGGAGAAGATGCTGCCCTCGCCGGTGACGATCACGCAGCGGGCGTCCAGCTGTGGCATCGTCGCGGCGAAGCCGTCGAGGATCGCGTGGTCCAGGGCACCGCGCTTGCCGGGATTGGAGATCGTCAGGCGAGCCACACCTGGTGCGGGCTCGTCGACGAGCAGACGCCCGGCGGGCTGGCCGGGACTACTCGAGGACAACGAGCGTGTCGCCCTCTGAAACCGACTGACCCTCCTCGCAGCGGATCTCCTTGACCTTTCCCGGGTCCTCCGCTTCGACCGGCATCTCCATCTTCATCGACTCGAGAATCACGACCGTGTCGCCCTCCTGCACCGTGTCGCCGACCTCGACCTCGATCTTCCACACGGTGCCCGTGATGTGGGCCTCGACGTCAGACAACTTGAGCCTCCTGAGCTAGTGAATCCGGCGGCAGCATAGTGCCACGAGGTGCCGGGGTGGCTACTTGAGCGGACAGCCGAGCGAGTCGGTCTCGGTGCTGTGCGGGCCGCTGACCCCCCGGAACTTCATTTTCAGTCGGTCGAACACTCGGTGCTTCTGCTTGCTACAGCCGATCGGCTTGGACAGCGTCACCGTCGCCTCGGTCTTCTTGTAGTGGCCGGCGGCACAGTTGGGCGAGCACTTGTTCACGTACTCGGTTCCGGTTCCGGTGGCTCCGGTTGGGCTCCAAGCGGTCCACTTGAGGTTCTTCACGAACGTTCCCGCGTCGCCGCACGCGATCACGATCATGCTCGGCTTGTACTGCTCCCGACTGCAGTTGGTGACCCAAACCTGCTTGCCGGAGCCCGAGGCCAGGGCCAGCGCCGGCGTCGCCAACAGGGCGAGAAGTCCGCAGATCCTCAGTGCCCTCCGCACGGTCGAAGCCTCCCACGCCTGTCAAGCAGGCCGGCGTCAGCCGCGCTGCGCTCGCCAGCGGCGCCGGCGGAGCTCGTTCGCGACCAGCGCTCCGAGCGGACGCGTGCTGGCAACCTCGTACCGCCGGGGTGCACCGGGCCGTTTCTGCGCCCACCCGTACCAGGCGTCCTCCTGGATGAACCGAGTAAACGCGGGGTGCTGCTTGACGATCAGCTCGAACACCGCCCGCAGGTGGGGTTCGGTCAGCTCACTGTCCGAGGACGGCCCGAGGGGATGCCCGTCGCCGCTGGGAGCGATCCACGGATTGCGCTCGTACGTCCACTCGAGATCGTCCATCAGCAGCCACCCCTCGGGCGCCAACAGCTTCTCGATCAGCACGACGGCCAGTCCGTCGACGTTCCAGTTCTTGGACCCGTCGAGGTAGCAGAAGTCAAACCGTGGCTGACAATTTCCGGCGCTGTCGCTCGCCTGTTCGATCTGCTGCTTGAGAAACCAATTGTAGGAGCTGTGCTCGCGCACGATCGTCACCCGGTGCGCGAGACCGGCGATGCCGAGAACCTGCTCGGGGGAGGGATCGTAGGCAGCGCCCCCATGGTCGACGGTCGTGAGATGCCCCCGGCTGTTGGCCTCCAAGGCGGCGGCGATGTACGCGGCGGAGACTCCGTGAGCGGTACCGAGCTCGAGCGCCTGGTCAGGGCGGGTGGTCCGGATGTGGTCGTAGACGCGGCGTCCCAGCCCGGGGGGCATGAAAGGAATGCCCTTTAGCACTGCGGCGATCGCCTCGAACTCCATCGCCGTGGATCTTGGCACGTAATCGCCCAGTTTCCGGGTTCCATCCGAGCGCTCCGGTTGACTGGGTCCCGGCCTGCGGATTGCATTGGCGCGGTGAGGAGACACAAGTGGACGAGAACAGCGTCTTCATAAGCTCGTGCTCGCGACGTCAGCTCGCTCGGCGCCGAGTCGCGCGAGCGCCGTGGCGCCATGAGCTCCCGCCGGTGCTGCTCGTGCTCGTGCTCGTGCTCGCAGCGTTTGTCGCCGCCCGCGGCGGCATCTGAGGGATCCACGGCCGATTGGGCGTGGGCGGGTTCCGCCCCGGGTACCCAGGCGCTGGCGCCGGGGAGTGCGGGCGATGGCGGGGGTCAGCGAGTCCATCCACAGGAGCCCGGGTCAGCGTCCCGGCCGGCCAGAGACAGGTGTTGATCTCGCTCGGCTTCGGGGGGGCGATCGGCAGTTGTGCGGCGGGCGGCGAGCCGCAGGTCGGAAACGACGGATAGGCTCCAGGCTGTGGGTAGATGACCGACGTTGAGCTCAAGCCCCAGGTCTACAAGGACCCGCGTCCAAAGGAGAGCTTCGACGCGTTCCACGAGCGTGTCCGCAATCGCGAGCCGGAGCCGGTCTACGAGGTGGTCCGCGTCGTCACCATGCTGCATGCGCTGGTCTCCTATCGCGCGCGGGCACACGGGACCGAGAACGTTCCCAACGGTCCGGTGATCCTCGCGCCCAATCATGCCTCGTTCATGGATCACTTCTTCACCGGCGTGTTTCTCAGGCGCCGCGTCCAGTTCATGGGCAAGTCGCAGATGTTCAAGGGGGTTGGGGCCTGGATCTTCAGCCACGGCGGCGTGTTTCCCGTGAGACGGGGACACAACGACCAAGAGGCGTTCGCCAGCGCTTTCCAGATTCTCGGACGCGGCGGAGCGGTGGTCATGTATTGCGAGGGCGGCCGCTCGCGCACGGGGCGCCTCGCCGACACCGCCCGGCCGGGGATCGGCCGGCTGGCCCTCGAGTCGGGCGCGCCGGTGGTCCCCGTGGCGATCCTCGGCTCCCACCAGGTACGCAACTGGAAGCGGCTGGGCTTTCCCAAGGTCAGCATCGTGTTCGGCGAGCCGTTTCGGTTCTCCCAGCAGGCGGACGCCACTCGCGAACAGCAGCAGCACGCGGCGGATCGCATCTTCGCCGCCATCCGCGAGCTGCACGGCGAGCTCGAGCGGGCCGGGCACCGGGGCGCGGCAAGCGTCGTATCCCGGTCGCGAAGCTGACCGATGCCCGTGCTGCGAACGGAGCTGTTGAGCGGACGCACGGTGGTGTTGGCCGGCGACCTGGGGCCTGACGTTCGCTCCTCGCTGATCTCGCTCGGCGCCGCGGTCAGGGAGCTCCCGCCGGGCGAGCTGGATGACGACCAGGCTCAGGCGTGGGTTCGCTCGGTCTCCCCGGTGCAGGCCCTGGTGGCCTCGATCGGCGAGCTCGAAGCGCGCGAAGCTGAGCGCCTCGACTCGGCCCTGGACCGGACCTGGACGGCGATCCGGGCCGTGGCCGCAGGGGCGCTGATCCCCGAGGGCGGTGGTGGCAAGATCGTGCTGGTCGGGCCGCGCCCACGGGCGGGTGCCCATGCCTCCGCGCTGCGGGCGGCGGTCGAGAACCTGGCTCGGACGTTGTCCGTCGAGTGGGCTCGGTACGCCGTCACGACCGCAGCGATCACGCCTGGGGCGGGCACCGATGAAGGCCAGATCGCCACCGTGGTGGCGTTTCTGCTCTCGCCCGCCGGTGACTACTTCAGCGGCTGCCGGGTACAGCTCGGCGCCGTGGACAGCTGAGTCTCAAGCCGGAAGACGTCGGCACCGGGTGCGTCCACGCGCCGCGACATGGGCGTAGCGACCGCCGTGCCCGCCGGCACCGTGGGCGATCACCACCAACGGCCCGGGACGGCGCGGGGGCAATCAAGTCGGCCAGAAGATGCTGAGGCCGTCCCCACGGGCGAGCTGCGCCTCGCCATGCGTGCTCATGCGGGCTCGGGCGGGCGACTGGCCTGCACGGCCCACGGGACCACGACTGCGTCCTCGTGCGCCGAGTTGCGGGCCACGACGTATTCCGCCGGCTCGGTGGCGGAGGCGTTCTGCAGCACGTGCGTCTCCCTCGGCGGGACGTAGACCAGATCACCCGGCTCGAGCACGAGCTCTTGCTCCAGGCGATCGCCCCACTTCACCCGCAGGTCACCGGAGAGCATGTAAACCGCGCTCTCGCAGTGCTCGTGATAGTGCGCACGGGAGCGCGCGCCGGCTGGTACCCGGAAGACGCCCATGTAGATGCCGCTGGCGCCTGCGCTCGCCTGCGATATCTCCGCACCACCAACCACACCGCGCGGAACCTCGCGATCCGGACCGGGCTTGACGACCCTCATTGGCAAAGCCTAACGCCGGTGCCGATGCGATCAGTTCACCGATGGGTCCGCCGGCATTCTCGCAATCAGCGCATAGCTGCCTCCCTTGCGCATCAGCACCTCGGCCCAAAGCGCCGACGGCTCAGCCGAGAACGCGTCCTCCGCGCGCGCCGGTTCGCTGATCCAGTCCCCACGTTCGAGCTCCGAGTCAAGCTGGCCGGGTCCCCACCCTGCATGACCGACAAACGCCCGGCCCTTGCGGACCCCGGCGCCGAGATTCTCAAGCGCTGCATCCGCGCGCAGCACGCCGATCTCGCCGAACGCGATCAGCGCTGAGTCGGAGGCATCCTCGAACTCCGCGAGCACGATCACCGCGGACGGTTGCACCGGGCCGCCGATTAGAAGCGGTGCGTCGGGGTCGACGGTATGCCCGAGCTCAGAGATGGCTTCGCCGGCCAGGGTTTCCGAGGGCCGGTTCAGCACCAACCCCAAGGCGCCGTCCTCGCTGTGTTCGATCACCAGCACGACCGTCCGCCAAAAGTTGGGGTCAAGCAGCGCCGGACCGGCGATCAGCAGTTGCCCGCGGGCGGATTCGGCCATCGCAGCGGTTCCTCAGCTTCCGTGGCCCTGATTGTCAGCGGTGATCGACTCGCCAGCGCCGACCGGCACGTCGTGGTCCGAGGGGCGAACCTCACGCGGGCGTGAGCGGCGCTGGGCGTCCTCGGCCAGCGCGAGAGCCTCGGCGGCCTGCTCGCGGTCCTCCAGATCGAGGCTCGCCAGCTCGGCGATGACCTCGAACAGATCGACGGCCAGGCAGACCTGCGGCTCGGAGGGTTCGTTCGTCGGGCGAGCGAAATACGTTCCTCCCTGCTGCCAGACGACAGTCTGAGCGCCGGTGCTGGCGGTGACGGTCAACCTCATCTACACGACCTCCCGATCGCGGCCGATCACTCCCCTGATCTCGTCGTTATAACGAGACGTGTCAGCCCTATCGGCGCCGACGATATCGAGATTTGCTGCTCGGGTGTTGGTGCGTCAGAGCCCGAGCGAGCGGCCGAGGATCTCCTTCATGATCTCGTCGGTTCCGCCGCCGATCGGCCCGAGCCGCGCGTCCCGGGCGGAACGCTCGATCTCATACTCCTCCATATAGCCCGCTCCGCCGTGGATCTGGAGGCATTCGTCCATGACCTCGAACGCCGTTCGCTGGGTCGCCAGCTTGGCGATGGTGACCTCTCGCACCGCATCCTCCCCGGCCACGTAGCGCCGCAGCGCGGCGTAGGTCACGGCGCGGCCGGCCTCGATCGAGAGTGCAATCTCGGCGAGCTTGTGCCGGATAGCCTGATGCTTGCCGATGGGACGTCCAAAGGCGCGGCGGTCAAGCGCGAAGCGGAGCGTCTTCTCGAACGCAACTTGCATTCCGCCGACTGCGCCGAGCGCCATCAGCAGCCGCTCCCATTGGAAGTTGGCCATGATCAGATAGAAGCCCATGTCTTCCTGCCCGAGCAGGTTCTCGTCGGGAACGAAGACGTCGTCGAAGCTGATCTCGGCCGTGTCGGATGCGTGCCAGCCCAGCTTCTCGAGCGCCGTCGATCGCACGCCGTCGCCGCGGTCGACAATCAGAAATGACAAACCGCGGTGCCCTCCCTCGGCTTTGGTCTTGACGGCCGTTACGAGGAAGTCGGCGCGGACGCCTCCGGTGATGAAGGTCTTGGCGCCGTTGACCACGTAGCCGCCGTCGACCTTCCGCGCCAGGGTGCGGATCGACGCCACATCGGAGCCGGCATCGGGTTCGGTGATAGCCAGCGCACCGATTTTCTCGCCGCGGATGCCCGGCATGAGATAGCGCTGCTTCTGCTCCTCGGTTCCGAACTTCCACACCGGGGGAAGCGCGATGCCGGCATGGGCGCCGATTCCAGCGGCGAGCCCGCCCGACCCGCACCTCGCGAGCTCCTCGACGAACACGGCGTCGGCCACCGGGTCCTCGTCACCACCGTAGGCTTTGGAGAACTTGAGTCCGATGTAGCCGAGCTCCGCGAGGCGCACGAACACCTGGTTGGGAAACCATCTGGCGTCCTCCCACTCCTGAGCGTGCGGTCGCAGCTCGGCTTCAACGAACCGCCGAACCGCCCCTCTGAACTCCTCGTGCTCGGAGGTGAAGGGCGGGATCGGGCGGCGCGCGTTGCTGGCCGCGAGGCCAGCTTTCTCAGACAGCGCGCTCAGGAGTTCTCCTCGGAGTCCTGCACCGCGCTGATCGCGCCTTGGAAGCCGATCTTCGAATGCGTGCCATCGCAGAACGGTTTGTTGGTGGAGCCGCCGCAGCGACACAGGAAGATCGCCCGGCCGGGGGGGACTGCGATCGGGCGACCGTGGTGATCGATCAGCTCGACCGGGCCCTCGACCTTGTACGGGCCGTTCTCGGTCGGGGTGACTCTGACCTCGGCCATCGGATCTCCTCAGCTCTCCTAACCGACGCCGGGCGTCACAGCCCGAACGAGCGCCCGATCACGTCGAGCATGATCTCGTCGGTCCCGGCGCCGATCCGGTTCAGCCGCAAGTCCCGCCAGACGCGTTCGATCCCGTACTCCTTCATGTAGCCGGCGCCGCCGTGGATCTGGATGCACTCATCAGCGACCTCGACCGCGATGCGGGCGGCGTGCAGCTTCGCCATCGAGATCTCGCGCACCGGATACTCGCCGTTCTGGAAGCGCCAGGCGGTCGTGTACACGAGCTGCCGCGCGGTTTCGATCTTGGTTGCCATCTCGGCGAACTTGTGCCGGATCACCTGGAAGTGCCCGATCGAGCGTCCGAAGGCGGTGCGCTCCTTTGCGTACTGCAGCGTGCGGTCGAACACGTGCTGAGCCCCGGCGACGCAGCCGGCGGCCCCGATCAGCCGTTCGCCCTGCAGTTCCCACATGATGTGGTAAAAGCCCTTGCCGACCTGCCCGAGCACCGCCGATTCGGGCACGCGGACGTTCTGGAAGGCGAGCAGCGCGGTGTCGGACGCGTGCATCCCGAGCTTCTGCAGGCGCTTCTCGCGGATCACCCCCGGCGCGTCCATCGGGACCAGGAACAGCGTGAAGCCGTCATACCCGGCGTCCGGTTCGGTCTTGGTCACCAGCACGATCACATGGGCACGGTGGCCGTTGGTGATGTAAGTCTTCGACCCGTTGATCACGTACTCGCCGCTGCCCTCGTCACGCACGGCTCGGGTCTTTATCCCGGCGACATCGGATCCGGCGTCCGGTTCGGTGATCCCGAGGCAGAGGATCTTCTCGCCCTTGATCGCCGGAGCGGCCCACTGCTGCTTCTGCTCCTCGGTCCCGAACGCGAGGATCGGGGGCATCGCCATGTCGGTCTGCACCGCGAGGCCCATCGCCAGGCCGCCGGAGTGCGCATGCACGATCTCCTCGGCCAGCACCAGGCTCGAGTAGTAGTCCCCGCCCTGGCCGCCGTACTGCTCGGGCTTGTCGAGCCCCAGGAATCCGAGCTCGCCCATACGGGCGAACACCCAGTCCGGGAAGGTCGTCTCCTCCCATTCGTCAGCGTGGGGCTGGAGCTCCTTGATCACGAACCGGCGAATCGAGTCGCGCAGCTGGTCGTGCTCCTCGTTGAAGATGAAGTGCTTGCGTGAGGTGGCGAAGTCGGGCTTGAGGACGTCGGCGGTGGACATCTGAGTGATCTCTCCTGTTCGGGCGAGGGCGAAGCTAGCGAACGCCTGCCCAAAAGTAAACAGTAGGACTTCCTACTTCTCACTTCAGCGGCATGTCCGACCTGGTATCCGTAGGCTTGCGCCCATGCCCTACGCGACCCTGCGCTACGACGTCTCGCCGGCTGGCGTCCTGACAATTGCACTCGATCAACCTAAAACCCGCAACGCGCTTTCGGACGAGCTGCTCGGCGAGCTCATCGCCGCCCTGGAGTCGGCCCGCGACGACGAGGCCGTGCGCTGCGTGGTCCTCACCTCTACCCACGAGAAGGTGTTCTCCAGCGGCGGCAACCTCGGCGGATTCGCCGCCGAGGTCCCGCTCGTCCACAAGCACTTCGGCACGGAACGCTTCCCGCGCCTGTTCGAGCTGCTGGCTGAGCTGGGCAAACCGTCGATCTGCGCGGCCAACGGGCACGTGCTCGCCGGGGCCCTGGGCGTGGCCCTGGCCTGCGATCTCGTGATCGCCAAGGAGGCCGCGCGGTTCGGTACGCCCGAGATCAACGTCGGCCTGTTCCCGTTCATGATCATGGCGCTGATATACCGGAACGTCCCGCGCAAGAAAGTCAACGAGATGCTGCTGCTGGGCGAGCAGATGTCTGCGGCGGAGGCGGAGCGGATCGGGATCGTCAACCGCGTCGTCGCAGCGGACGAGTTCGACGAGGCGGTCCGCGAGTGGGCAGAAGAGCTGGCCGGAAAGTCCCCAGTGATGATGAAACTCGGCAAGGATGCGATGTTCCGCCAGCTCGACATGCCGTTCCTCGACGCGATGGACTTCCTGCGCGCCCAGCTGACGATCGCATTCTCCACCGAGGACATCCAGGAGGGCGTCCGCGCGTTCTTCGAGAAGCGCGCCCCGGAGTGGAAGGGCCGCTAAGGACGTCCGGCACGTACGCTGGTCTGGCGGCTGCGAGCCGCCTCCCGCCTCGGCCGCTTGACGGCGCCATGGGCCCATGCCAGAGTGAGAAGTAGTACGTCTCACTTCTTGCTTTGTCCGAGCCGCTGCATTTTGGCCACCGACGCTCTCCCGACCCCCGACGCCCCACTTTCGAGCCTGCTCGCACCGCTGGCCGAGGATCTCCAGGCCCGGCGGGCCAGCATCCGGCTCGGCGGCGGTGCGGAGAAGATCGAGGTGCAGCACGCACGGGAAAAGCTGACCGCGCGCGAGCGGCTGGACCTGCTGATCGACCCGGGGACCTTTGTTGAGCTAGGGCTTCACGGTCGTCCGCACTTCTCTCAGCGAGCGATGGACGGCAAGGACGCCCCGGCGGACGGGGTGGTGACCGGGTACGGCAAGGTCAACCGCAGACTCGTCGCGGTCGCCGCCTACGACTTCACCGTGATGGCCGGCTCGATGGGCATGACCGGCGAGCTCAAGGTCACGCGACTGCGCGAGCTTGCGTTGACCAAGCGGATCCCCCTGGTGTGGTTGCTCGACTCGGCCGGTGCGCGGATCCAGGAGGCCGTTGGCTCGCTGTTTGCCGGCAGCGGCCACCTGTTCCGGGAGGAGGTGGTGATGAGCGGCGTGATCCCGCAGGTCGCCGCGCTGATGGGGCCGTGCGCCGCGGGGACGGCCTACATCCCGGGCCTGGCCGATTTCGTGCCGATGGTCAAGGGGCGCGGCTCAATGGCCCTGGCCGGCCCGCACCTGGTCCGCGCCGCGGTCGGGGAGGACGTGACCCAGGAGGAGCTCGGCGGCTCCCGTGTGCACTGTCGCAAGTCCGGGGTCGGTGATCTGGAAGTGGCCGACGACCCCGAATGCATCGAGAGGATCAAGGAGTACCTGAGCTACTTCCCCCAGAACTGCGAGGAGCCGGCGCCGGTGCGAGACAGCGCGGACCCGATCGAGCGGGCTGACGAGGAGTTGCTCGACGTCCTGCCCGAGTCCAACCGAAAGCCGTACGACATGTACGAGGTGATCCGCCGGATCGTCGACGACGGCGCCTACTTCGACCTCAAGCCACAGTTCGCCAAGACGATCATCACCTGCCTGGCGCGCTTCGGCGGGCGCCCGGCCGGAATCGTGGCCAACCAGCCCAAGCACCTCGGCGGGATCCTCGACAACGACTCGGCCGACAAGGCAGCGCGGTTCATCAACCTGTGCAACGCATATGGGATCCCGCTCGTCTATCTGATGGACGTGCCCGGGTTCATGGTCGGCAGCAAGGTCGAGCAAGCGGGGATCATCCGTCACGGCGCAAAGATGCTCTACGCCACGGCCAACGCGACCGTCCCCAAGATCACCGTGATCTTGCGCAAGGCCTACGGCGCCGGTTACTACGTGATGAACGGACGCGCCTACGAGCCGGACCTGATCGTCGCCTGGCCGTCGGCCGAGATCAGCGTGATGGGCGCCGAGGGTGCGGTCGAGATCATCTTCCGCAAGCAGGTCGAGGCGGCGAACGACCCGGAGGCAAAGCGCCAGGAGCTGATCGCCGACTTCCGCAAGATCATCGATGTGTACGTCGCCGCCGGCAACGCCATGATCGATGACGTGATCGATCCGCGGGAGACCCGGGCGACGATCTGCCGGGGACTCGAGATGGCGGCCGGCAAGCGGGTCGAACGGCCGTGGAAGCGCTCGGGGGTCGTCCCGGTATGAGTGCTGCGAGCCTCGACCATCCCGTCGTCATCACCTGCTCGATCTCGGGGTCGATAGCCAATCGCCAGCAGTGCCCCGCGATCCCTTACACGCCGGAGGAGTACGCCGCCGAGGCACGCCGGATCGTCGACGAGGGCGGCGTCCACATCCACATTCACGCGCGCAAGCCCGACGGCTCCCCGAGCTACGAGATCGAGGACTTCCAGGCCATCAAGGACGCGATCGTCAGCGAGATCGGCGACGCCGCGATCATCAACTTCTCCACGGGGACGGTCGGGGTAGCGGTGGCCAAGCGCGTCGCCTACCTGGAGGCTTGCCGGCCCGAGGTCGCCGCACTGAACATGGGCTCGATGAACTACGCCAAGTACTCGCGCAAGCGCAAGGACTTCGTGTTCAAGTTCGTCTTCGCCAACCCGTTCGACGAGATCATCGAGCTCCTCGAGGCGATGCGCCGGTTGCAGATCAAGCCCGAGCACGAGTGCTTCGACCTCGGGCACGTGGGCTCACTGGAGCCGCTCGTCGACATGGGGCTGCTCGCTGCACCGCTGCACGCCGACTTCGTGATGGGCGTGGTCGGCGGGGTGCCGCCGAGCGCGCGCAACCTGGCGGCGATGGCCGACAACCTGCCGGCCGGCGATCATCACTGGGGCGTGATCGGCATCGGCCGCAGCCAGTGGATGCTAGTCGCTGCGGCGTTGACGCTCGGGGGCTCGATCCGCGTCGGGCTCGAGGACAACTTCTACCTTCCGGATGGAGCCATGGCGCGCTCGAACGGGGAGCTGATCGCCAAGGCCCGTCAGCTGACCGAGGATCTCGGCCGGACGCCGGCGAGCGTCGAGCAGGCACGCGCGATGCTCGGCATCCAGCCGCGCGAGGGTGCCGCGGTATGAGCTTGCCGCTCGAGGGGCTGACCGTCCTCGACCTCAGCCGGCTGCTCCCCGGCGGCTTCTGCTCGATGATGCTGGCGGACTTCGGGGCCGACGTGATCAAGGTC
>CAXMLR010000377.1:0-4225 GCA_964194275.1 uncultured Solirubrobacterales bacterium | reverse complement strand
ACCGCAAGAAGGAGCTGATCATCAACGCCTCGGGCAAGAACATGTCGCCGGCGAACATCGAGCAGCAGCTGAAGATGGGCAGCCCGCTGATCGGCCAAGCGGTGGCGATCGGCGACAGCCGCCCGTACAACGTCGCGCTGATCGTGCTCGATCCCGACGGCTCGGCGGCGTTTGCGCAGCGCCATGGTCTCCCGGACGCCTCACCTGAGGCCCTGGCCGGCGAACCCTCCGTGCTCGACGAAGTGAGCGCCGGTGTGGCCCGAGCGAACTCCCACCTCTCGCGGGTCGAGCAGATCAAACGCTTTCACGTGCTGGCGACCGACTGGACGCCGGCCGGCGACGAGCTGACGCCGACGATGAAGCTCAAGCGCAAGCCGATCGCGGAGAAGTACGCGGCCGACATCGAAGCGCTTTACGCGGAGCGCTGACCCCTTGCGCGCCGAGGGCGCGCTGCTAGTCTTCGCCGCGCATGTCACTCCGTCTTGCCCTTGCACTTCTTCTCCTCCCCCCTCGGGGGGAATAGCGCGCCGGCGGCCGCACGTAGCCGCGAACCAGCACCGAGAAGAAGCCAAGTTCGAGACAGAAGGGAATTGACATGACCAACGAGGATCCCAGCCGTGTACTGATCTTCGACACTACGCTTCGGGACGGCGAGCAGTCGCCCGGCATCTCACTGAACACCCAGGAGAAGCTGGAGATCGCCCAACAGCTCGCACGGCTCGGCGTCGACGTGATCGAAGCGGGCTTCCCGATCACCTCGCCCGGCGACTTCGAGGCGGTGCAGGAAATCTCGAGGACGGTCGAGGGCCCGGTGATTGCCGGCCTGGCGCGGACCCACGTGGCGGATATCGATGCCGCCTGGAATGCCGTCAAGGATGCCGCCCGCCCGCGGATCCACACCTTCATCTCGACCTCCGACATCCACATCGTGCACCAGCTCCAGGCCACCCGGGATGACGTCAAGGGCCAGGCTCGGGCGGCGGTGGCGCACGCCAAGCGGTACGTCGATGACGTCGAGTTCTCGCCGATGGACGCCACCCGCGCCGACGTCGAGTTCACCGCCGAGGTGTGCCAGATCGCGATCGACGAGGGCGCGAGCACGATCAACATCCCGGACACCGTCGGCTACACGATGCCGCACGAGTTCACGGCCTATCTGGAGCAACTCTACGCATTCGTGCCGGACCTGCGGCGCGTGGTTTTATCGGTGCACTGCCACGACGACCTCGGCCTGGCCGTGGCCAACTCGTTCGCGGGGTTGCTGGCCGGCGCCCGCCAGGTCGAGTGCGCCATCAACGGGATCGGCGAGCGGGCCGGGAACGCGTCGCTCGAGGAGATCGTGATGCTCCTGCACACCCGGCAGGCGGACGTGGGTCTACACACCGGAGCGGTGACCAAGGAGATCGCCCGGACCTCGCGGCTGGTCTCGCGGCTGACCGGGTACGTGGTGCAGCCCAATAAGGCGATCGTCGGACGTAACGCGTTCGCGCACGAGTCCGGCATCCATCAGGACGGCGTACTCAAGGAGCGGACCACCTACGAGATCATGGATGCGACGACGGTCGGCCTGGAGAAGAACTCGATCGTGCTCGGCAAGCACTCAGGACGGCACGCGCTGCAGCAGGCTCTGTCGGAGCTCGGCTTCGAGGCCAGCGGCCAGGTCCTGAACACCGCGTTCAAGCGCTTCAAGGAGATTGCGGATAAGAAGAAGCAGGTCACCGCGATGGACCTCGAGGCACTGCTGACCGACGAGCTGCGGGAGGAGCTGGCCGGCTATCAGCTCGAGTGGTTCGACGTCGAGGCCTCCTCCCGCCGGCCACCGCATGCCACGGTGGGGGTCCGCTCGCCCGCGGGCGCGGAGATGACCGGATCGTTCACCGGCGACGGGCCGATCGACGCGATCTTCCATGCCATCAACGCTGCCACGGGGACCGAGGCGAAGCTGCGGGAATTCCGCGTCGACGCGGTCACGGGGGGTCAGGACGCGCTGGGCGAGACCTCGGTCGTGCTGGACGTCAAGGGCGTGACCGGCTCCGGGCAGGGCGTCTCCACGGACATTCTCGAGGCGGCGGCTCGCGCCTATGTGCGCGCGCTCTCCAACGCGGTCCGCCGCCGGGGCGTCATGGCCGAAGCCGAGGCGGCTACTGCGGCTGCCGCGGAGCCGGTGCGGACCCCTTAGCGGCCTCCGCCAGCAAGATCCCCTGGCGATACCCTGCGGCCAGAACCCGGCCGCGGGGCTCGCGGTCCATGAAGTTGGTTCCCATCGCCGCGACGCTCTCCATATTCGGCGCCACCGTGTGAACCGCCGCACCGCGGCGGCGCAGGGCCAGCGCCTCGATCGAGACCGCGGAGCGGGCGACATTGCCGATCAGGGCGAGAACGCTATGGGTCCCGACGATGTTCGCCGCCGGGTTGAGACACAGGACATGGGTGTGTAAGCCGGCCGGCGCGGCGTCGAGGTTGGTCGCGCTCCACACACCCCCGTCGACGTAATCCCGCCCCGCGATCCTCACCGGCGCGAACAGCCACGGTACGCTGCAGGACGCTGCTACCGCCTCGGCGACGCTGGCTTGCGGGGAGCGCGGGCTGCCGAACATCACCCGTCGACCATTGCGCCGGTCGACCGCCGCTACCCGCAGGCGGCCGTCGAACCGCGCGCCGGACTGCTCGACGGTGCGCCGCAGATCGTCGAGCGTGTCCTGGGGATGGGGGAGGGCACGCAGCATGCCGGCGCGCACCAGCGCCCCTCCAGGGGCCGCGAGGCCGAGCGCGAGCGGCGCAAACGAGGCCCCCGCGGCAAGCGCCCATGAGCCGGCCCGGCGCGCGGCGCCGATCGCGACGTTGGCGAGACTATTGACTGGGCGCGAGCCGGCCACCTCGAGCTCCGTGCCGACGCTCGATGGGCGGCGGGGCGATCTTCCCGCTACCAGATGGGCCGCGACGATCGCGCCCGCCGAGGTGCCGACGAAGTGCTCACACCGGCGCAGGTCAAACTCGGTCGCGTCCTCGAAGCCTGCGAGCACGCCCATCATCCAGGCCTCCCCGAGCACACCACCACCGCCGAGGACGAGCACGTCGGGACGCGAGATCATGGAGGTGAGGCTACAGGCCCACGCCCCGCGGCCTCGCACCCCCGGTGTACGTGATAACGTACGCCCGTATGCCAGTCGTTACCGAATTGGCGGGTCCGATCCAGGCGCTGGGGATTCGCGTGCGGGCGCTGCGAGAGGCGATGGACCTGTCGCTGCGGGACCTCGCCGAGCGTTCCGGGGTGAGCGCGCCGATGCTCTCGCAGGTCGAGCGCGGCGAGACCAGCCCGACCCTTCAGGTGGCGAGCCGGATTGCCGCTGGGCTCGAGCTGCGGCTGTCGCAACTCCTGCGCCTGGACGAGAGCGGGTCGGTGACGATCGTTCGCCGCGCGGAGCGGCGAAAGGGCCCGGGACGAGCCAAGGGCCACAGCTACGAGATCCTCACCCCGCCGCTGCCGGGCCAGCGGGCGGAACTGTCGCGTCACGTGCTGGCCCCGGGTGCGGTGACCGGCGGCCCCGGCGATCCTCCGATGCACGAGCCCGGAAGCCGTGAGAGCGCGCTGGTCGAATCCGGCGCGGTGGCGCTGGTGTCCGACGGGCAGCGCTTCGAGCTCTCGGCCGGCGACTGCGTCACTTTCGACGCTGACCTGGCCCACCATTTCGAGAACCCAGGACCCGATGAGGCCGTGCTGCTGGCCCTGGTCAGCGCCGGGCTGCGAAGGAGCTGACCGAAAGCCATGCCCAAGACCCTGTTCGACAAGATCTGGAGTGCGCACGAGGTGGCGCCAGGCCTGCTGTACATCGACCTGCACCTCGTGCACGAGGTGACGAGTCCGCAGGCCTTCGACGGGCTCCGGCTCGCGGGGCGCAAGGTGCGCCGCCCTGACCGCACACTGGCCACCGCCGACCACAATGTCCCCACCGACGGGACGCCCGTAACCGCGAGAATTCGCGACCAGCTGTCGCGGGTCCAGGTGCAGACGCTGGAGCGCAACTGCGAGGGATTCGGCATCCCGATCTACTCGCTCGGCTCTGAGCATCAGGGGATCGTGCACGTGATCGGCCCGGAGCTCGGCGTGACCCAGCCGGGAATGACGATAGTTTGCGGCGATTCGCACACGGCCACCCACGGGGCGTTCGGGGCCCTGGCGTTCGGTATTGGCACGAGCGAGGTCGAGCACGTGCTGGCCACGCAG
>CAXMLR010000376.1:0-1988 GCA_964194275.1 uncultured Solirubrobacterales bacterium | reverse complement strand
GGACCGGTCTCGCCCAGCGGCGGGTTGCCCACCCGGGCCGCCCTCCGGGTCCAGCCGGGCTTCGCCTCCAGTCCGAGATCGGTGCGGATATTGTGCTCGCCCAGCCAGGCCGGCGCCGGCACCTGTCCCGCCCCGAGCCGGATCGGCACCGGGACCGCTGTGGCCACCGGCACCGTGGCTGGCCTGTTCAGCCAGCAGGACACAATCAGCTTCACCCTGTTTTTGGGCTCCCCGCTGCGTCGGGGCGACATCGCTTCCGTGGTGGTATCCGGGACGGATTCGCTCCTGCACCAGTCCGCCCACGCAACCGGTCGGCTGTTCAAGCCAACCGGGGGCGGCCTCGAGCTTCTGTTCGACCCGCTGCCCAAGTTCTCACCCCCCGCGGGGGCGGCAATCACGCTGGACCGCCTGAGCCTGTCCGTCCATGCTGTTCGCACGCTCACCACCGGCAATGGCCGGCACCGCCGTCATCGCCGCTACTCGCTGATCACCAACCCGGCGAGCTGTCCGGGCAGCTGGGTGTCGACGGCGACCCTGTCGTTCACCAGCGGCGCACCGCTCACCCGCTCGCTCGCCGTGCCCTGCCACCGGCGCTGAGGCGAATGGGCTTCTGCGTTCGGCGCGCTGCTATGGCAACGGCCGACGCGGCGGGAGGGCTAGGGCGAGAACGTCGTTATCCGGCGCGGCGAGCGGCGAATACGGCAAGCCGATGATCTTTCCATAGGCAGTCCGAGTCAGCGAACCCAGCGTCTCGCAGCCATCCAAGCTGACGCTCGACAGAGGCGGTCCGGTCGTGGCGCATGCTCTCCACCGCTTGGTCCCATTCGGCGTCAGAGGTTCCGAGCTCCCGAGCCTGAAGTTCGTGCCAGTGGTGGTAGGCGTCGTCGAATAGCGCCGTCGGTCCCGCCACCTGCTCGGCGTTGACGAACATCCCACCGGGGGCCAGCGCGGCGTGAACGCGTGCGAACAGCTCGCGCTTGGTCACATCGTCGAGGTGGTGGATGGCCAGTCCACTGACGACCGCGTCCCAGGGCCGGCGAGTTGGCAGGGGGTCGGCAAGATCGCAGATCACGTAGGTTGCACCGTCCCCGAATCGCTCGCGGGCGCGGTCGAGCATTCCCTCCGCGCCGTCGAGCAGCGTGAGTTCGGCGTTTGGATGGGCCTTGGCGATGTGTGTGGCCAGCAGGCCGGTGCCCGCGCCGAGGTCGAGCACGCGCCGAATCTCACGTCCGGTCAGCGACAGCGCGGCGACAGCCGCACCGTAGAAGGCGTCGTGGCCTGGCACCACACGACGACGTCCGGCCTCGTAGGCGTCGGCTCGGGTGTTGAAGTGCTTCACCGCCGCGTCTGTCATTACGTACAAGTGTACGCTATGACGTTACAGCGCCGCCAATAAGCAAAAAGCCGCTGCTGCTTCTCTCCAGCCCACCCCTGAAGGAGAAGCGGAGAGTTCGTGGCTGCGCACGCGACTTTGCGGAAGTCTCTGAGCATTGGAGCCGATCCGGCTGGTGGTCGCCGGCCACTTGTTTCTCGGGCCGCCGGGTCACGTTTGCGCCAGCGATCTTGCCGTGACCGGCTCTACGATCACGTTCCTGACCCTTGACGTGACGCAATCCGTCAATGGCAGTCTTGAGAGCCTCTGCCTAACGCAGGTGACGTCTACCTGAGCACCAGCGAGCCGCTCGAGACGGTTCGTGAGCGCGCCATCAAGGCCGGTCCCGGATGTCGGTCCTGGCGGTACGCACGCAGCTCGCCGACAGCGCGGTCGTGCTGGGCATCCCCGGGGTCCAGGAACGCGATCAGCACGTCAGCGTCAAGCGCTACTAGCGCCACTCGTCGCGCAGCTGATCGAGATATCCCGGTGGGTAGGTGCCGGCTGGGAGGCAGCCGGCGTAGCGATCGACCAGGTCATCAGCGCGCTCAAGCTCGATCCGTCCCGGCGCCACGGCACGGATCACGACCTCGTCGCCGGCGGCCAGGGCCGCCTG
>CAXMLR010000375.1:0-6718 GCA_964194275.1 uncultured Solirubrobacterales bacterium | reverse complement strand
GCCCAGGAACAGCTCTGTGGCGAATCGAGCGGCGCCCTCCACGTCGGCCGGCTCCCGCTCGGCCATCCGCACGCCCAGCTCCAGCGCGGCACCCGCCATCGCCCCGGCCAGATAGTCGGCGTCCAGGGATGGAAGGTCGCCGCGGGCGATCGCGGCACGAAGATCATCGAGCAGCTCTTCGACCCCTGCGCCGAGGATCGGATCGCCGAACAACGAGCGGATCGGTCCGGCGTTGCGTTGCATGAGCTTGAACATGAGCTCGTCCTCGACCAGGAACGAGAACCAGGCGCGATAGGCGTCTCCGACGAACGCCTCGAGCGTCTGGGCGCTGGCACGCACGGCGCGCAGACGGCGGCGGACCTCCTGCGCGCTCTCGTCGAGTACGGCGCGGAATACCGCCTCCTTGTCAGCGAAGTAGTTATAGAACGTGCCGGAGGCCAGATTCGTCCCCCGGGTGACGTCCCGGACCCCGGCGGCGTCGAAGCCGAGCTCGGCGAACACCTCGCGTGCGGCGAGCAGTATCGCCGCGCGGTTGGACGCCTTGGTCCGGGCCCGCCGGCCGTCGTCCAGGACCATCTGCGTCATGCCGGCGTCACCAGCGCCTCGGTCGCGGTCGGAGGCACCGGCAACGTGAAGCCGGCCGCCCGCGCACGATCAGCCCCGGAGGCCTGCTCCTTGCGCAGACTGTGGAGGTAGTTGTCGAAGTCGACCTGCATCGTGTGGCGTTTGGAGGCGACGTAGCGTTTGAACATCCGGGCCCGATCGCGTTCCACGTCGGCCTCCATCGCTTGGCGCGAGGGCAGGTGGTACTCGCCGCGCAGATACGCGGCGATCAGTTGGCCCTGGGCCTCGGCGAGCGGCATCGTTGCCCCGAGCGGCTGGAGCAACGCGATGAAGGCCAGGCTGTTGACGCCTGGCTTGAACACCCGCTTGTAGAGCGGGAGATCGTTGTCGGGAGCGGCGATGAACCCCTCGTCGAAGAATGGGAAAGTGACCTTGTATCCCGTGCACCAAACGATCACGTCGATCTCCTCGACGCTTCCGTCACCGAACCTGACGCTCCCTCCCTCCAACGAAGAGAGGTTCGGCTTCCACATCACCTCGCCGTGAGCTATCCGGTTCAGGAAGTCAGCCGAGATGGTGGGATGCGCCTCTCCGATCTTGTGGTCGGGCTCGGGCAAGCCGTAGTCCTGAACCTTGCCGACGCCGATGCGGTACATCCCCATCAGAATCGCGCGTCGGAAGGCGAACGGGAGCACCGGCGTCAGCGCGTTGACGCCGATCTGATCGAGCGGGCGCCCGAACAGGTACTTGGGAAGGATATAGGCGCCGCGGCGCGAGGAGATGAACGTCCGCTTGGCGACAAAGCTCGACTCCACGGCGATGTCCATCGCGCTGTTGCCGATCCCGACCACGAGCACGTTCTTGTCCCGGAACCCTGAGTTCTCGATGTAGTGGTGGGAGTGCATCTGCTCGCCGTCGAACTGGCCGGGAAACGCGGGCTCCGGCCAGCGGGGGTTCCAGTGGTGCCCGTTGGCGACCAGCAGGACGTCATAGCGGCGCGTCTCGCCACCCTCGAGGGTTACCGTCCAAGCGCCGCTCTGCTCACGCTCCGCGTGCTCGACACCGGTGTCGAAGACGATCCGGTCCCGAAACCCGAAGTGATCGACGTAGGCGTCGAAGTACCTCGCAATCTGCGAATGGTGGGGAAAGTCCGGGTAGTCGCTCGGCATCGGAAAGTCCGCGTACTCCATCCGCTCCCGCGAGGTGTTGATATGCAGCGAGCGGTAGGCCGAGGACATCCCGTTCTTGTTTCCGAACACCCAGTTCCCGCCCACGCGGTCTGAGGTCTCGTAGCACTCGAACGGGATCCCCCGCTCATGCAGCGCCTTCGCGGCGGCGATGCCGGACGAACCGGCGCCGATCACGCAGACGGACGGGAGTTCGGTCATTGCTGCTCCTGGGTTCGGGTTCGGGTTTGGGAGCGGGTTCGGGTGCGGACGCGGACGTGGGTATCGCTGTTGATTCGGCAGCCTAGGGAAAGATGACGGGGGCGTCAAGATCGGTGCCCTCCGGGCTTAGCCGACGATGGCGGTCTGCTGCTGCTCTGCTTCAGCCGGTCCTCCGGCGGCCTCCCGGCGGCGGTGTTCCCGGCCGCGCTGCATGACCTCCCGGAAGCTCTTGAACCGGAAGATCAGGACCAACGCGGCAAATCCCATCACCCCGCTGAGGACCGCGGTGGCGATCTGCTGGCCCACGGAGAACGACGCCACGTCAGGGTTGTGGGCAAAGATCGTCAGTAGCAGGGCCTGCTGCACACCAGCGCCGCCCGGGGTGAACGGGAACACGGAGGCAACGACCTGGACGCCGAGGACCAGCAGCGCGTTGCGCACCGAACCGCCGATGTGAAACGCGTCGAGCAGCGCCCAGTAGGCGCCAAAGCGGGCGATCCAGCTGGCGAACTGCCAGGTGACCATGTCCCGTCGATACCGTCGGCGGTCCCGCAGGATCGTGAACCCCTGCCGCACGCGCTCCCAGAACGCCCGTACCTTCGCCGAGAGCAGGGCGAAGGCAAGCAGGAAGATGGCGCCCAGCGCGGTCAGGAAGAACAGCGTGAAGCGCATGTGCGAAGCAAAGAAGCTGATGTCGAACGCCGGCAGCTTCGAGAAGTCAGGCGGCTTCGGAAACACCCCCTGCGTGAACGCGAAGCCCATGATCAGGAGGCCCATGAACCAGTCGAAGATCACCCCGGTGGACATCGCGGCGGCGAGCGTCGGATAGCTGCTGCGCGTGATCGCCAGCCGGGCCAAGAACAGCTGCGCGATGTTGCCCCCGCCGAGCGGAAACACGTTGTTGACCGCGTAACCGACCATGTAGGCGCCCCAGATGTCCCGCCAGCGCACCGTCTCCGTCGGATACGCCGCCCGGACCGCGTTGAACAGCGCCCGCGAGCGCAGCAACAGGTACAGCGAATACAGCACCAAAGCGATCAGCAACGAAATCCAGCTCAGATGCGCCAGCTGCGAGAAGAACTTGCCCGCCGAATCGAGCAGGCTGCTGATCGTGCTGCCGATCGAGGCGGAGTGATGGGGCTGAGTGGCGACGGTCGCGGCGGCAATCGGTGCCATCGACACACGGTCGCATACCACGGCGTCGGCCGCACCTGGGATGGGGCCGCTGGGCACCAACCGCGCAGCTCGCGCAGACCTCGCCCAACGGACGGCGAGGATCGACCGCCGGGATCGCCGGGACGGCCGACACGGCGCGGCCCCGCCCCAAAAACACCCCTGAAATAGACCCGGGGGGCCCAGATCCATCTGGGCCCCCCGGAGAGTCAGGGAAGTGGGGGCGCAGTTCCCTGACCGACAGGGGCGAGTTTCCCCGTCCCAAGCTTTCGCTAAACCAAAATCGTGCTCCGCCGGCAACCCTCCACGCGGGACTCGCGCGGTCGGTGTCTACGGTAGCAGCCCCGTTCGGGAAGCTGGGGGTAATTTCAGCGCCGCTCCCCGGGTCCGCTGAAGAACTCTTCGCCGGGGCGAACGGTGCCCGCAGCCTCGGCCTCGTGGCGAAGGGTCCGGTCCGCCTCACCGCTCCAGGCACCGACCGCCAGCATCTCACGGTCGGCATCCATCGGGCTCCCGCCGAGGTCCTTGTTGACGATCCGGGCGCATTTGCGGCCCTCGGCGATCGCGGTGACGACGAGAGACTGACCGATCCGGGCGTCGCCGGCGGCATAAGCGCCCTTGACCGAGGTCCGGTACGTCTGCCGGGTGCGGATATTGCCGCGTTTGTCGAGCTCCAGATCGAGCTGCTGGACGAGACCCTCGTGCTCTGGGTGTTCGAAGCCGATCGCGATCAGGACAAGGTCCGCCTCGAGCACGAATTCCGTTCCCGGCACCGGCGTCAGGTCGCGCGAGGATGTGCCGGTGACCTGCCGGGCGTACACGTGGCTGACGGCTCCGTCCTTGCCGCCGAATCCGGTGACCTCGGTACCCCAGCGCCGCTTTCCGCCCTCGTCGAGGGCGTACGTGGTGGCGGTCCGCTTCGGCGGCAGAGGCCAGGGATGACGAGGGTCGTCGCCGTCGCCGGGGAGCTCGGCGTACACGTCCAGCACCGCCACGCCGCGGGCGCCCTCACGATGGGAGTTGGAGATGCAATCCATTCCGGTGTCGCCGCCCCCGATCACGATCACGCGCTTGCCCTGGGCCGAAATTTCCTGACCCGGTTCGGTGGGCTTGAACGGCCGGCCCTGCTGAGCGGCGACCCAGCGGTTGCGCTGGTACAGGTAGTCCATGGCGTAATGAATTCCCGAAAGCTGCCGGCCGGGCACTTCGAGGTCACGCGACACGCGTGAGCCGATCGTCAGCACCAACGCGCTGTGCCGGTCGATCACCTCGTCGGCCGTGATGTCACGGCCGACGTCGGTGTTGTAGACGAACTCGATTCCTTCCTGGGCGAGGATGTCAACCCGCCGGTCGATGATCGACTTCTCCAGCTTGGCGTCGGGAACGCCGAAGCGCATCAGACCACCCGGGCCCTCGTCGCGCTCATAGACCGTCACCGTATGCCCGGAGCGGTTGAGCTCGGCCGCCGCCGCGAGGCCGGCCGGTCCCGCGCCGATGACCCCAACGGTCTTCTCGGTCCGCCGGGACGGTGGCTCCGGTACCACCCAGCCCTCCGCGAACGCGCGCTCGGCGATGGCCATCTCGATCTGCTCGATCGCCACCGCGTCGTCGTTGATCGCCAGCACGCAGGCTGACTCGCACGGCGCTGGGCAGATCCGACCGGTGAACTCGGGAAAGTTGTTGGTCATGTGGAGCTGGTCGATCGCGTCGCGCCACTTGCCCCGGTAGACGAGGTCGTTCCAATCCGGGATCAGATTGCCGAGCGGGCAGCCCTCATGGCAGAACGGGATACCGCAATCCATGCACCGCGCCCCCTGGCGCTGGAGCTCCTCCGCGGGCTGAAGCGCGAAGTACTGCTGGTAATCGTGCACGCGCTCGTGCGGATCACGCTTGTCAAAGCCGACCCGATGGATCTTCAGGAATGCGCCGAGTTCGCCCATGGGGGCAGGGGAGCGTAGCAACGGAGGCGAGATCTCCATCGTCGCTGCACATCGTCCATCTCAGGCCGTAGAGTGCGCACGTGCGCTCTCTGGGGAGATGGCTCACCACGCCGCTCGGTGTCGTCGGTGTTCTGACCGCGTCGTGTTTGGCTGCCGCGCCGCCGGCGAGAGCCGACACCTCGACCCTGACCACCACGTCGACGACGATCACGTCGACAACCACCACGTCGACAACCACCACCAGCTCGACGACCTCCCCGCCGCCGGCGCCCACCCTCACCGTCCGCGCAGTGCCTGAGCAGATCGACAGCGGACAGCGCGCGACGCTCAGCGGAGCGGTGACCGGGGAGCCGGCCGGAACCGAGGTGCGTCTGTACGCCAGCCCGTTCCCGTATCGACCGGCGAGGCTGGCCGCCCTCACCTCTACTGCGGCCGACGGCACATACTCATTCACCGTGTCCCCGGACCGCAACACGCGCTATCGCGTGATGCTGACCGACACGCCGGTGAGCGCACTGGCTGAGGTCGACGTGAGCGGAAAGGTGCTGACCGAGGTCAGGGCGCTCCCCCTGGGACAGGGGGGCGTCAGCGTGCTGGTCTTCCATCCCCGCGATCTGCCGTGGGACGGAGCCCGGGTCCGCTGGTTCTTTGGACTCGGCCGGCGCGGGCGCTTCTATGCCGAGCCGAGCACGAAGTCGGTGAAGCTCAGCCCCTACGTGACGCTGCTCCGCACCGCGGTCACGCTCCCCGCAGGCACGTTTCGCTGGCGTGCCTGTTTCCATGCCCGCGATGATCACGCGCTGGTCAACGCCCGCCGGCCCGCCGGGTGTACCGGCCGGGGGTATTACGGGAGCGGCTCGTTGCCGGTCGGCTACCCCGGTCCGGCGGCGATCGCGCGCGCCGCCGGCGTCCTGCGCAGCCGCGGGGGGCGAACGGCATTCGCCGTCGTCGACAGCGAAGGACGGATGTCGGGGCTGCATGAGCATTGGACGTTTGTGTCGGCGAGCGTGGTAAAGGCGATGCTGCTGGTGGCCTACCTGCGAGCGCTCGACGCGCGCGGGCAGCGTCGCGTCGACTCCTACAGCAACTCATTCCTGTATCCGATGATCAACGTCTCGGACAACTCGGCGGCCACGCAGACGTGGTCGATGGTGGGCGACTCGGGTCTTTATTCGGTCGCCCGCGCCGCCGGCATGAGCGACTTCTCAATCGTCGGAATCTGGGCCAACGCTCAGATCAGCGCCGCCGACCAGGCGCGATTCTTCTTTGAGATGGACTCGCTGATCCCCCGCGAGTACGTCGGCTACTCCCGCTTCCTGCTCTCAACGATCGCCGGCTACGAAAGCTGGGGCATCCCGGCGATCGCCAGGCCACGTGGCTACTCGGTGTTCTTCAAGGGCGGATGGCGCGGGACCGGTCTCGGTCAGCTCGTCCACCAGGCCGGACGTCTCGAAGGGCACGGCGTGAGGTTCTCGATGGCGGTCATGACCGATGGGGATCCGTCGATGGGCTACGGCATCGACACGATCCAGGCTCTCACCGGCGCACTGCTCTGACATCAATAGAGCTCAAACGCAACCTGATCGGCTGCCTGGTCGCGGCTGCGGCCGCGGCTGGCGGTGCCCCGGGGATGGCGGCGGCCGCGGCTGGCGG
>CAXMLR010000374.1:0-3976 GCA_964194275.1 uncultured Solirubrobacterales bacterium | reverse complement strand
CTCGCCGAGCTCTCCAAGGGCAAGATGCGCGCGAAGATCCCACAATTACGCGAGGCGCTCGCCAGCCGGTTCCAGGTCGAGCATCACGGGATCATGGTCGCGCAGCTACTCGTGCAGATCGACATGCTCGATGCCGCGATCCAGAACATGAGTGACCGGATCGAGTACGTCCTCGCCCCGCACACCGAGATCGTTGAGTTGCTGTGCACGATCCCCGGGGTCCAGGCCCACGCCGCGCAGGTCCTGATCGCCGAATGCGGGTTGGACATGTCGCTGTTCCCGACCGTCGGGCAATTCGCGTCCTGGGCCGGCGCGTGCCCGGGTCACAACCAGTCAGCCGGACGACGCCGGTCTGGTCGCACGCGCCCCGGACCGCGGTGGCTGACCGACCAGCTGACGGAATGCGCCCGCGCCGCGGTGCGAACCAAGGAGACCTACATGGCCGCGCACTTCGCGCAGCTCCGCGGGCGCCGAGGCGAGCCCAAAGCGATCGGCGCGATCCGACACGACCTGCTCGTCGCCTACTACCACATCGTTCGTGACCGGGTCCCGTTCCGAGAGCTCGGCCCTGACTGGCAACGCAAGCGCTACTCAGTCGAGCACCGCGCCGGACGACTCCAACGACAACTCGAAGCGCTCGGCTACGCCGTCACCCTCGACCGGACCGAAACCGAACAAGCCGCCTAACCCACACCCACACCAGCCGGGCTGACCGCCGACCCCAGCGCCGGCCAAACGACGCTGCCCAAACGCGGTCCTCAAACACGGGATTCACACATCAGCCTCAACGCCGAGGCGGTCGCGCGCCCGAGGGAACGCCATCAACCCTCAAGGGCCTAGTTTCAGCCGGACGGGTGGAGCACTTTCGGTTCCTGAAACTGGCGCACTTTTCGGTTCCTGTTGACGAAGAGCAGGGATGCCTCGTGCAAGCGGTCCCCCGCCACAGCGGGTACCGCATCCCCTGCGGCGGAATGACCGCAGGCGGCAACGACTGATCAGTCGGCTTAGGGGGGTCCCGCTCGGCGCGGGGACCTCGCCAACGATCGCTTCGTCCTTCTGGGGGTGGACTCAGCGTCGTGTAGCTGGTGGGCTTCAGCTCGGAAGCGCGATCAGTCCTACGACACCGAGGATGTAGACCAACAGCACGGCGATGCTGTCGATACCGAGGCGGGCATGCTCCTTCGACGGCCGGAACAACAGGCCCCCCATGTAGATGATCGTTAACAGCCCACCGAGGCCGGTGAGGTAGATGTCCGAGGCGTGGGCGTTGGGCAGCACCGCTTTGCCTGATACCACGCTGGCGAGGAGAAACAGAACCGGCAGGAAAGCGTTCCCGCCGAAGATGTCGCCGAAGGCGAGCTTGTAGTCACCCTGGCGCACCGCGGTGAGTCCGGTGCTGAGCTCAGGCAGAGATGTCGCCGCGGCCAGCACGGTGGCGCCGAAGATCACGCCGGACAGACCGACGTGATCAGCCGCAGCGGTTCCGCTCTCCTCGGCCAGGGCCCCCGCGATCAGGGTCGCGATCGCCGCGACGCCGAACACCAGCGCCGCCTTGCCTGTGCTTACGCCTCGCCGTGTGGCGTCCTTGGCGCGCGCGGTCTGTGAATGCCCTCGCGGCTGCGGCTGGCTGTCGGGGCCCTCGCCGCTGTTTGACCACGGCAGGCTGCGGCCGGCGCGCTGAGTGAGCACCAGCCCGGAGACCCAGATAATGGTGATGAGGACGACATCGGGAGTGAGCCGGAAGTGGATCAGGCTCCTGGGCAGCTGGGTGCCCATCACGACGACGACGAGGACGGCGAGAACTACGGCACCTTCGATCACCAAGGTGAGGCTGGCCGCTTGGTAGGTCAGCGGCCGGCGCTCGCGTACCCCGAACGCGTCGAGGGCGACCAGCACGACCGTCTGGATCGCGATTCCGCCCAGGATGTTGCTCACCGCGACATCGAGTTGCCCGCTGGCCGCGGCGCTGTAGGTGATCGCGATCTCCGGCAGGTTCGTCGCGACGGCCAGCAGGATGAGGCCGCCCAGGGCCTGACCGAGGTGAAGCCGGTCGGCCAGGATGTCGGTGTAGTTCGATAGGAAGATCCCAGCGACCCAGATCGCCACCGCGCACGCCACGAACACCAAAAGTTCGATCCCGAATGGCAGGTGAGGCAAGATGCTCATCGCGGCGACTACTACCCCGGTCGGTGATTGCTACCCCCACACCAGTCCGGGCCCTAACGTTCTAGGGGGGAACGAGAGGTTCGGCTGCGGCCGGAGACACGAGCCTGGGTGCCGGTGGTCCATGAGAGCAGCTGTGTGGCTAGCGAGAGCTGCCTGCTGCATCGCATCGAAGCGGAACCGGCCCTCACCCATCGACGGCTTCAGCGGTCTGGCGCGACAGCGGGCTTCCCGGCCAAGCCGTGGCGCGGCCGGCGACCGACGACGAAGCCGACGGGGGCCTGCCACGTGCGCTGGACCTCGTGGACGTCAGCCAATCCCGCCTCACGCATCAGCGCACCGAGTTGCTCGGCATCGGCAACCGACCCACCAGAGCGCAGGACACGCAGGCGCGTGACAGCATCCGCGAGCGGCTCCTGAGGTCCTGCGAAGCGCCCGAACAGCAGCCACCCGCCCGGCTTGAGCGCATTGTGCAAGCGCTCCAGCGCGACCGGGATAACCGCCGGAGGCACAAACGGGCCTGCCAGCCAAGCCACATCAAACGCGGCGTCATCCCGAAGATCCTCGATGCACACGGAGCGCAGTTCGACGCGACCGGCGACGTCGCTTGACGCCACCTGAGCTTCTGCCAGCGCGAACGCCGGAGCCCACGGTTCGAGGCCGACGACGTGCAGTCCGGACCATGTCTCACACAATGCGATCGACAACGCCGCGACGCCAGCACCGACGTCGAGGAACCTCGCGCCGGTGCGCTGCAGAGCGTCCTGCAGCCCATCGAGCGCCGGCGCGATCTGCGCGATGACGTTCGCGATGTTCGCCGACAGGCGGCCGGTGCTGAGCAGCACCGCCGGATCGTCAAACGCCCAGCCCGGCGCGCGGCCGGGATCGCCGAGCAGATCCATGGCCTGCAGCAGCAGCGCCCGCGCGGACGTCTCCACGCGCCGCCGCTCCTCAGACGTCATCGCCACGATGTCGACGCCGAGGCGCTCGACGACAGCGTCCAGCCCGGCCGCAACGCCGGGCGCAAGTGCGATCCCGTCGAGATCCGCGCGCAACCGCGCGGCAAGACCGGCCAGCGCCTCGGCGGCAATGCCCAGTCGCGTGACCGTCCCAAGCGTGTCGTCGATCGAGGTCAGGAGCCAAGGCTATTAGCACAGCGACGAATGCGCCAGATCCGCGGGACTTGAGCGGCCGAGGGACTGCGAACTCGCTCCCGCTCCGGACGAGCGTGGCGCCCAGCGCGGAAGGCTGGAGCGGCCCAAGCTGCGCCAGCGAGTGACCGAGCCCGCGTGATTTCAGCAGCGATCGGCGGATGCCGCGGCAGCCGGGATCCGTCTCAGGGTGCCAATATGGGGTCCGGCGGGTCTGCTCGGGCGCTACGCCCGGAGTCCGGCGAGAGTGAGGTCGACGAGGCGTTGGACGGCCGCGGTCGACCTGAGTCGGGCCGCGCCGCCCAGCGCGTGCAGGCAATAGTTGGCCAGCTCGTCGGGCGCCGGGTCTTGGTGCACGCTGCCGGTGGCGGCAGCGTCGGCGATGAGCCCGCGGATCAGTTGTTGAAGCTGGCTGTGGGCCTGCGTGACGTGTTCGGAGCGGTGCAGCTGCGCGGCGATGTCGCTGCCGGCGTGAGGCTCCTGTTTGTGTTGCAGCAGCGCGTAGCGCTCGAGGACGGCGCGCAGCCTCGCGTCCGGGTGTTGGTCTGCGTCGCGCAGCTGGATGAGCTGACGGAGATGCTCGCGGATCAGGCGCTCGTGCCACGCGAGCAAAATCGCGTCGACATCGGCGAAGTACTTATAGCTGTCTCTTATACACATCT
>CAXMLR010000373.1:0-10877 GCA_964194275.1 uncultured Solirubrobacterales bacterium | reverse complement strand
CCCCTGCTCTGCCAATTGAGCTAACGGCCCTTGAAGTCGGTCGATGTTACCCACCGGCTGCTCGCCGCAACCGCTGGATTGGCCGGCGGCCGGGGCCTCGGCGGCTCAGCAGTTCTGGGCGACCTGGGGGTTCGTCTTGGACAGCTGGAGTGCCTGCGTCAAGGTCAGGCGGGCGATCTTCGGTGCAAGGCTGACTGCCTTGGCCGCGGCAAGGTCGCCCTTGCGGGTCTGCTTAGCGGCGTAGGCGTTCGCGGCGAGGCATTGATAGCCGTGCGAGGTAGTCGGATCGGCCAGCGTCTCGAGTTCCCACGCGGTCGCGGCGCCCGCGTAGTTGCCCAGGATGGAGTACGCGCGCGCGGCGAGGATTGCGGTCGTCGAGTCGGGCTGTTTGGTGAGCTTCAGGTAGTGCTGCCACGCATCGATCTCGCCGGCGAACTCCTTCTTTCCGGCCGCCGTGACGGTTCCCGTGGTGGAGTCGAAGTTCTGCTTCGCGGCGGAGTCGCGGGCCTGAACCAGGGCAATCCAGGCCTGCGGATCGGTGGGTCGGAGCTGAGTGGCGCGGAGCGCGGTCTTCTCGGCCTGGCTGACGACCGGCTTGCTGCTCCCCGAGCCGTTGCCCGTGAACGAATTCAGTAGCCCGCCAAACCCGTTACCCGCGCCGACCCCGAAGAGGACCAACCCGCCACCCAGGATGATCGCGAGACCTAGGTAGACGACTTGGACGGTACGGCGACGGCCGCGACTGCGAAGGTCGAAGAGCATGGCTACGTGGCGTCGAGCCCGTCGCCTGTTTGCGACAGCTCCGCAGCGGCTCGCGCAGCCGCGCGACGATCGGCGATCTTGAGCATCACGATGCTGGCTAGATAGAGCACGACGAGTGGGGCCATCTCAAGGCCCGTGGTTACCGGGTCCGCCCCGGGCATGGCCGCGGCGATCACGGCCATGATGACGGTAGCGTAGCGCCAGTTGCGGGTCAGGGTGCTCGCGCTGATCGCACCGGTCCGCTGGAGCGCGAGCAGGCCGATGGGTACCTGGAAGGCCAACCCGATTCCGAGCATGGTGAGGATCTCGAACGTGTAGTAGGTCTTGGCCTGGACGAGGATGTCGAAGTTCTGGCTGTTGTAGCCCTGGAGGAAGCGCACCGCCGGCGGCAGGACGATTTCGTAGGCGAAGATCACGCCCGCAACGAACAGCGCCGGCGCGACGGTCATCAGCGGGAGGGCGATTCTTCGCTCGTGCGGATTGAGTGCCGGGATCACAAAGGCGTAGCCCTCGTAGATCAGCACCGGCAGCGCAAACAGCAGCGCGAAGTAGAACGCGACGGTGAGCGTCGTCGTGAACGGCTCGCCGATCCCGATGGTGATGGGGAGGCGCTTGGGGGTGGACTGGGGGAGCGCCCTGGCGGCTTGGCCGGCACCTTGCGAGAGCTGCTGGAACAGCTGGCGGTCGCTGCCGCTCTGGTGCTTGGATTGGGCCAATCCTGCAGCGGCCGCCGCCGCCCTGGCCAGGCCGCGTGCGGCCTTGACCGAATCGTTAGTCAGGCCTGAGAGATGGTTGGCGCTGGTCTTCGGGGAGGCGGGAAGCGCTCGGTTGAGCACATTCAGCAGTGCGTGGTTCTGCCAGAAGCAGGCCGCAAACGCGATCGCCAGCGCAACCGCACAGATGATCAGCCGTGAACGGAGCTCGTCGAGATGGTCGACCACGCTCAAGCGATCATCGTGCCCAATGGGCCGCATGACCTTCGACATGGCGACCTGGCCGTCCCGGCGCGCTAGGAGCGGCGCTCTGCGGAGGGCTCGGCTGAGCTGGCAGCCGGCACTGCCGGCGACGCCTTGGGGGCGACGTCGGCGTCAGGCGTTGCCAGCCCTGGCGGCGGGGCGGCCTCACCCTGAGGGAGCCCGGGTCGCTTGGACTCGTCGTCCTCCTTGGAACTCCCGGTGATCGAGTCCTTGAATTCACGCAGGCCGTCACCAAGTGACCGACCGAGGCCGGGAAGGCGCTTTGGACCGAAGATCAGCAGAACGATCACCAGGACGACGATCAGATCAGTGGTGGGGTTTCGGAACATTTCCTGGGCTCCCGGACCGGGTCACGCACAGGGTAGCGGCCAAGGCCAACTTGGGTGACAGATCGCACTCAAGCTAGGTGCGAATCTCGCCGATAGGTGCCTCATCCACGAGGCAGCAATGGACCAGCACCCAGAACAGCACTCAGATCACCAAGCCAACCGCCACTCAGTCCGGCGAATCGCCCTGCCCAGTGGTCGGTGCATTGAGGTTGTCCGCTTTCACGAGGACGAACGCGAACTCCACCTCTGCGCGGAGTGCGACTCGCAGCTCGTGCAGCCGATCGCCTGGGCCGACGCGAGCGGACAGCGATGGGAGCTCGCGCTCGAATGCCCGAACTGTGGATGGAGCGAAGCCGGGACATTTGGCCGCGAGCAGATTGACCGACTTGAGGAGCGTCTCGACGACGGTCTGGCCGAGATGCTCGGTGACCTCCGGCGACTGACCCAGGCGAACATGGCGGGAGAACTTGAGCGGTTTGCCGCGGCGTTGCACGCCGATCTGATCCTCCCCGAGGACTTCTAGCGTCCCGTTGGAGGGCCTTGCTTTTCGGTCCTAAGCGGTGCGACGCGCCCCCGCCGCGCGTGGTCGCCTCAGCGGCTTACGCGTAGCGCTCGACGACCCCGTCGGCGACCAATCCGAGTGCTGTGCGCTGGCGCTCAGGCATCGCCGGCAACAGCGCCTTTGCGCCGCCCACCAGCCGCAGCGCCTCGCTTTTCGCCACCGCTAAGGCCCCGGTCGCGACGATCTGCTCGCAAACCGCACGCGCCCGGTCGGCGTCCCGCACGGTGCAGAGATCCAGCCCAGCCAAGCCGGGGTCGCGGTCGCGCGCGACGATCAACGGCAAGGTGACCGTGCCATCAAGCAGGTCCGCCCCCTGCGGCTTACCGGTGCGCTCGGGCGGGCCCGAGACGTCCAGCACGTCATCGAGAATCTGGAAAGCCAGCCCGATGCGCTCGCCGAACGCGCCCAAACTGTTGGCATCGCCCCCACCGGCAAGCGCGCCGAGCTCGCAGGCGGCGCGGAACAGGACCGCGGTCTTCAACCGACAGCGCTCGAAGTAGCGCTCCCGGGTGATCTCCGGATTCCAGCTGTCAGCGCGCTGCATCAACTCCCCGGCGGCCAGCTCCGAGCTCGCCCGTGAGAGGACGCGGACGGCGTCTGGAGTTCCGGCACCGGCGAGCTCAGCGAACGCGCGAGAGAACAGGAGATCGCCGGTGGCGGTGGCGATCCGGCGGCCCGCGGCCGCCACCACCGTCGGCTGCCCTCGGCGCAGCGGCGAGTTGTCCAGTACGTCGTCGTGCACGAGCGTCGCGGCGTGAACGAGCTCGACCGCGACGGCGGCTCGGACCAAGGCCTCGCTCTCCGGGGCGGGGACGCCGGCCGCCAGGCAGACCAGGAGCGGCCGCAGCCGCTTGCCCCCGGCCGCGATTGTCTCGCCCGCGTAGCGGCCCAGCAGCGGCCCGTGCCCCTGCGCCAGCTCCACCATCCGCAGTTCGACCCGTTCCATCAGCCGGGGGACCTCGGCCCCGCCGGCCTGCACGACGGCCTCCACCGAGCCGCCCGTGCTCACGGCTTGACTCCGACGTGCAGGGCGATGATGCCCCCGGCGGTGAGCACGTAGCGCACGTCCTGCAGGCCGCAGCGTGACAGTGCCGCGGCCAGCGCTTCGGGCCCGGGGAAGCGCCGGACCGAGCTGGGCAGGTAGCTGTAGGCGTCAGGATCTCCGGCCAGCCGGCCCAGCGACGGGACGATCCGGTCGAACCACAGATTGAAGAACACCGACAACGGCGGACGGTGCGGAGTCGTGATCTCGAGCACGACGACGCGGCCTCCGGGTATCACCACCCGGCACATCTCACCCAGGCCGGTCTCGAGCTCGGCGAAGTTCCTCGCGCCGAAGCCGACAGTGGCGGCGGCGAACTCGCCGTCAGGATATGGGAGGGCGAGCGCGTTCGCGCTCTCGAAGATAAGCTGGGAGGGGTCGAGCTCGCCCGTGCGCCCCGCTGCCTTTTCCCGGGCGATCGTCAGCATCCGCTCGGAGAAGTCGCTGCCCACCACCGCGCCGCCCGGGGTGACGCGCCGCAGCAGCTCGAACGCGAGGTCGCCGGTCCCGGTGGCGACATCCAGCGCACGGTCCCCGGGAGAGAGCGCTGCCAGATCCGCCGCGCGAGCTCGCCACTGATGATGCAGACCGGCGGTCATCACCGTGTTCATGCGATCGTAGAGCCCGGCGATGCGATCGAACATCGCCCGCACCTGCTTTTCCTCCAGCGTCCCAGGAGCCTCTGGCCGAGCGGATCCTGCGCTCGCCGTCACGGCAGCGACACCGCGGGCTACTGCAGCTCTGAGAGGAAGCTGACCAGGTTCTGGAACTTCTGCGGCGCGAGTCCCTTGAACGACGGCATCGGCGCGGTGGGATTGCGCAGGGTCGAAGCGATCGCTCCGGGACGGAGCTTCGACCCGACATGCGACAGGGCCGGCCCAGGGCCGTTGTTGCCGTTCTCACCGATCACGTGGCAAGCCAGGCAACCGGACTGCGCGGCCACCAGCTTCCCGGCCTGGAAGCTCGGGAGCTGCGAAGCGTTGAGGCTAGCCGGGGGAAGCATGTCGATCGAGTTCGGTGAGCCGGCGGCGGCGCCCTCGTAGGTCAGAAAGGCGATCGCCAGGATCGTGGCCAGGCCGGCAGCCAGCGCCACCGGGCGCCGCTCGATCCTCCGCTCGGGGCTGCGGTCATAGAACGGCAGCATGAACAGCAGGATCATGCACAGCGTCGGCACGCCGATCGTGGCAAAGGGCGTGAACGCCGGCGGCTTGATCACGCGAAGGACTTCGAACAGGAAGAAGAAGTACCACTCCGGCCGCGGCACGTAGGTGGTCGTCGTCGGATCGGCTTTCGGTCCGAGCTCGGCCCCGAACATCAGCGCCAGCAGGACGATCACGATCATCACGATCACCGCCATCGCGGAGTCCTTGGCGACGATGTAGGGGAAGAACGGCTTGCCTGAGTTTTTCAGGATCGAGTAGTCGCGGAGGTATGCCTCCTTCTCGGTCTGGTTCATGTCAGACCTCCGCCCGCTCGGGCTGCAGCTCGGACTGCGGGTCTGAGTCGGGCTCGACCCTCAGCCACGGCGGAGCGGAAATTCCAAGCTTCGTCACCAGATACAGGTGAGCGCCGATCAGCGCCGCGATCAACCCCGGAATCAGCAGCATGTGAATCGCGTAGAAGCGCGACAGCGTGGTCGCCCCGAACTCGGGGCCGGCCCGCAGGAAGTCGGACAGGTAGGGACCGACGAGCGGCCCGGTGCCGTTGATGTTGACGCCGACGATCGTGGCCCAATAGGCGCGCTGATCGAACGGCAGCAGATAGCCGGTGAAACCCATCGCGATGGTCAGGATGAGCAGCACGACGCCGATGATCCAGGTGAGCTCCCGCGGGTACTTGTAGGCGCCGAAGAAGAACACGCGGGCCATGTGCAGGAACACGAGGATGACCATCACCGATGCGCCCCACTTGTGCATCCCGCGCACGAGCTGACCGAGGAATGCCTGATCGGTGATGTAGCGCATTGACTCGTAGGCGCCGCCCGTGGCATCCGGGCGGTAGTACATGGCCAGAAAGACGCCGGTGACGGCCTGCGAGAGAAAGGCGAACATCGTCGCCGAGCCGAGCGTGTAGAACCAGTTGACTCCACGCGGGACCTTGCGGAACAACATCCAGCGAACTCCGCCGGACAGCGACGTGCGCTCGTCGATCCAATCGACGACGGTGAGTCCTGCCTCGGCGGCGGCGTCGGTCGGCGCGAGCTTGCCGTTGCCGGACCCGGGACGCTGGGGCTTGGGCTGGAGGATCTTGGGAAGCGGGGGGGCGGGAAGACGAGGCATGCTAATTGTCAATCCTTCGGCAGAACCGAGGTCGAGAATCGCTTGGGATAGAGGTATTGGCCGATCCCGTCGAGCGGCTGGCCGGGATCACGGGGCGAGAAGCGATGCAGCTCGGAGTTGACCGAGTAGCGGGGGCCGATCTCGACCAGGCCATTGCGCACGCGGGTGTAGAACCGGTCGAGCGGACGCACGGGTGGCCCGCCGGTGCGCACGCCGCGGAAGTCGTAGACACCGCCGTGGCAGGGACAGATGAACCGCTGGGCGGCGGGAGTGAAACGCACTGGGCAACCCAGGTGCATACAACGGGAGGACAGTGCGACGAACTGGTTGTACTGGTCCGCGTGCTCGGTATCGATCGAGGGGTCACGGGCGCGCACGTAGGCGATGGACTTGCCGACCTCTCCGACCCCGGGCACGATCGTGAGCACCTTCGCCACGTAGGTGTTATTGGGGAAATCGGATGGAACCCCGATCGGCTGCCACTGAAACGGCACGCGGCTGAACAGGGGACCGAGCGCGAAGCCGAGCGCCGGGAGCGTGAAGGCCGCGGCGGCCACGCCGCCCATCGTGTGGACCGAGGCGGTCATGAAGCGACGCCGGGTGACGGTCTCGCCCTCGAAGGATCCGGGCATGTCCCGTTCCTCGGTGTACTTCGACTTTACGTTCTTGTGTCTGTCTGCCACGTTGGCCTGCCTGGATGCTGCTCCATTGAACGGGTTGTGAAGGGTATCGTCAACATCGAGACGAGCGTCACGAGCCCCGACCCCGTCCTGGACCGACGAGCGCCGCCGCCTGTAACGCCTCTGCGGCCCCGGGAGCTCCCGCCCGGGCCATCGCCTTGGCCGCCTGCCACTGCTCTGTCGCACCCCAGCCGATGGCGACGGCACCGGCGCTCCAGACGGCCTCGGCGAGTTCCTCATCATCGGCAGCCTCCGCCTGGGCGAGGAGCGAGATCGTATCTCCGAGCTCGCCGACGGCGACCAGATCGCCGAGCGCGGCCAACCGAGCCAGGCCGAGCGCGTAGAGCTGGTCACCCAGCAGCAGCGCCAGGTCCGGATCGGCGGGACGAACCACGCGGGGCTCGCCGTAGTGCAGCAGCGATCCCTCCCGGATCATCTCGAGTAGCAGCTCGTACTGCGCCTCGTGCCCCTGCGCCCGCGGACCAGCCGCGGCGATCTGAGGTGCTTCCGGGGTGGTTCCGAGATCCGTGAGCTCGGCCTCCTCCGCCAGAACCTGCGCCAGGGTTCCGCCGCGGGCGGCTAGCTCGGTGCGGAGGGCCACGCTCGACGAAGCGTTGCTGCCGATGCTCATGCGAGCTCCAAAAACGCGTCCGTGGCGGCCTGGACGGTGCGCTCGATGTCTTCGTCGCGATGGGCGAGGGAGGGAAACCAGGCCTCGAACTGGGACGGTGGTGGATAGACTCCGCGTGCCAGCAGGCCCCGGCACCAGGCTCCGTAAGCCGCCGTGTCACAGGCCAGAGCCCCGGCATAATCCGTGACCGGCGACGCCGAGAAGAAGGGCGTCAGCAGTCCCGTGACGCTCTGCACCTGGATCGGGATGCCGGCGCGTCGGCCGGCCTCCCACAGGCCATCGGCCAGCGTCTCGGTCGCCGTGGCCAACCGCTCGTAGGCGCCATCGTCGAGCAGTTCGAGGGTGGCCAGGCCCGCCGCCACGGCCAGCGGATTGCCGGACAGCGTGCCGGCCTGATAGACGTCGCCGGCGGGAGCGATCCGTTCCATCAGAGCCGGGGGGCCGGCGTACGCGGCGGCGGGCAGCCCGCCACCGAGGATCTTCCCCAGGATCGTGAGATCGGGCAGCACTCCGTAACGCTCCTGCGCCCCGCCTCGCGCGGCGCGGAAACCGGTTATCACCTCGTCGAACACCAGCAGCGCGCCCGTCTCGTCAGCCCGTTCGCGGAGCAGTTCCAAGAACCCCTCGGCGGGTTCCACAACGCCCATGTTCGCCGGCACCGGCTCGGCCAGGATCGCCGCCAGCGAGTGCTGCTCGGTCGCCGCGACCAGCGCCGCGCGGTCGTTCCAGGGCACGATCACCGTCGCCTCGGCGGCGGCGGCCGGAACGCCAGGGCTTGCCGGGATGCCCTGTGTCGCCAGTCCGGAGCCGCCCTCGGCGAGGAGGCCGTCGACATGGCCGTGGTAGGCACCGGCGAACTTGAGCACGCGCTCGCGGCCGGTGATCGCCCGGGCGAGCCGCAGCGCGCTCATCGTGGCTTCGGTTCCCGACGAGGTCATGCGGAGCATCTGCGCCGAGGGGATCCGCCGAGCGACCTCTGCGGCGAGCTCGACCTCACCCTCGGTCGGAGCGCCGAACGACGTGCCTCGGGAAGCCGCTACGGCGACCGCGTCGACGATCGCCGGGTGAGCATGACCGGCGATCAGGGGCCCCCACGAGCTGACCCAGTCGACGTATTGGTTGCCGTCGACGTCCACGATCATCGAACCCTCGCCCCGGGAGATGAAGATCGGGTCGCGGCCGATCGCGCGCATCGCGCGGACCGGCGAGTTGACGCCGCCCGGAAGCAGCTCGAGCGCCCGGTGGTACAGCTCGCTGGAGCGTGCGGTGTGGAGCCCGGCGCTCACGCTCCGGCGTGCTCGCGCTCCCAGGCGCGAAATTCCCCCGTGAAGTAGAGCAGCCGGATCTTCTTGAACTCGGTCGACGAGTAGAGCGTTGCCCGGTCAGCGATACCGGTCTCGGCGGCGATCGTGTCAAGGATCGCATCACACTCTTGCTTCGAGCGTCCGTGGGCCATCGTGAACACGGAATACGGCCAGTCCCGGTACGTCGGACGCTGGTAGCAGTGAGAGATCCCGCGATAGGAAGCCATCTGCGCACCGAGCTCGAGGACTCGCTCGTCGGGGACCTTCCAGACCCCCATGCCGTTGGCGCTGAATCCCGCCCGGCGGTGGAACAGGATCGCCGCGACGCGCCGCAGCAGCTTGCGCTCGCGCATCCCTTCCAGGTGCGTGAGCAGATGGTCCTGCGTCATGCCCAGCGCCTGCGCCGCGGGTGCGTAGGGCTCGGACACAACCGGGAGGTCGCCCTGCAGAGCCCGGATCACGCTGATGTCAAGCTCGTCGTAGGGCTGACGCTCGATCTCGACGGGCTCGGCCGCCTCGACCGACTTCGACAGCGCGTCGGTACCGCCCTCCATCTCGAGGTCCATCCTGATCTTGAACAGCTTCAACGTCGGGAGTTGTCGGATCGACTCCGCGCCGGCGAGCTCGGCCAACACGTCGAGCGTTCCCTGCAGGCCAAGCGGCGACTCCGGCTCGGTGGCAATCGTGAACCAGATGTTGAACTCGTGATTGCGCAGGTAGTTATGCGAGACCCCGGGGTGCTCGTTGATGACGTTCGCGGCGCGCCACGGGTTCTCGGGATCGACCTTGGCGGCGACCAGCATCGAGGAATAGCCAAGCGCGCGCGTGTCGAAGATCGGCGTGACCTGACGGATGATCCGCTCCTGCAGCAGATGCGTGACGCGGGCCAGTACTTCGTCCTCGCTCAGCTCCGCCAGGTCGGCCACGTGCCGATACGGGTGCGGAGCGATCGGAAACGACCCCTGCATCAGGTTCAGCAGACGCTTGTCGAGGTCGTCGAGGGCGATCGCCGCCCCCTGCTTGCGACTGCGCAGCTTGGGGCCGTACGCCGAGCTTGTCCGATCGGCAGGCGTACTCGAGCCTAGTGCAGCCATCGCGCGGCCTCCTTTGCGTAGTAGGTGACAATCATGTCGGCCCCGGCACGGCGAATGCTGGTCAGGGTCTCGAGTACGGCGGTCCGCTCATTCACGTAGCCAGCTGCGGCGGCAGCCTTGAGCATCGAGTACTCACCACTGACGTGGTATGCCGCGAGGGGCATTCTCGTCTCGTCCTTGATCCGGCGGACCAGGTCGAGATACGGGAGCGCGGGCTTGACCATCAGGATGTCAGCACCCTCGTCCACATCGAGGAGCGCCTCGCGTATCGCCTCATCGCCGTTGGCCGGATCCATCTGGTAAGCCCGGCGGTCACCGAACGCTGGGGCGGAATCCACTGCCTCTCGGAACGGGCCGTAGAAGGCCGAGGCGAACTTCGCGGCGTAGGCGAGGATCGGCGTATCCGCTAGGCCTTCGTCATCGAGCGCCGCACGGATCGTCCCCACTCGGCCGTCCATCATGTCGCTGGGGGCGACGATGTCGGCGCCCGCCCGGGCCTGGGAGACCGCGGTGCGGGCGAGCAGCTCGAGCGTCGAATCGTTGTCCACCGACCCATCGGGAGAAACCACTCCACAGTGGCCGTGGCTCGTGTATTCGCACAGGCAGAGATCAGTGATCACGATCAGCTCCGGCAGCGCTTCCTTGATCGCGCGGGTCGCGAGTTGGACCACCCCTTCCTCGTCCCACGCGCCGGAGCCCTCCTCGTCCTTGCCGGCCGGCAGGCCGAACAGCAGTACGGCCGGAATCCCGGCCTCGGCCGCTTCGCCCGCTTCGGCGACGGCATGGGCGATCGACAGCCGGTCGATGCCCGGCATCGCCGGAATCGGCTCCCGCCGGTCGATCCCGTGGGCCACGAACATCGGGAGGATGAAGTCGGTTGGGTGCAGATGCGTTTCGCGGACCAGCCCGCGCAGCGCGCTGGTGGCGCGCAAGCGCCGCAGGCGGGTCTGGGGAAACGGCATGGCTAGTGGTCTCCGCTGCTGTAGGCACGGTCGCAACGACAGGTGCTACCGGTGGATGCTGGGGCAGGTCGCAGCCGCCAGCTGGACGAGACGGGGGCGCCCCGGCGGTCCGCGAGACTGGATGCCGAGCGGACCGTCCCCGGGATGGCAATCCTGCACGATGCAGCGAAGACGCCGCCCAGCGCCACCGGGGGCGGCTCGAATGCGAGCGTATCTGCTGGGGGGGCCACCTGTTCGAGAATACCGGCGGGCGGG
>CAXMLR010000372.1:0-6216 GCA_964194275.1 uncultured Solirubrobacterales bacterium | reverse complement strand
ATGATCAGCTCCTTCTTGCGGTCGACGATCTTCAGGTACCCGTCCTCGTCGATCTCGCCGATGTCGCCGGTGTGCAGCCAACCGTCGCGGTCCACCGCCTCCGCCGTCTTGTCCGGCTGGTTACGGTAACCGAGCATCACGAACTCGCCACGGACCATGACCTCGCCGTCCTGCGCCAGCTTCAGCTCCACCCCCGGTGAGGGTGGCCCTACCGTGCCAATCTTGACTTCGCCGGGACGATTGCAGGTGCCGAACCCGCAGGTTTCGGACATGCCCCACAGCTCAGCCAGCTCGATTCCGAGCGCGTGGAAGAACTCCAGCACCTCGACCGGGGTCGGGGCGGCGCCGACGTTGACCGCGACGACCTGATCGAGCCCGAGCATCTCACGCAGCTTGGAGAACATCTGCTCGTCGGCCAGGGCGACGGCGGCCTCGAGCTCCTCGGGTACCGGCTCGCCGCGCTGGCGCAGCCGTACACGTTCGGTGGCGGCGGCGATCGCCTTCTGGATCGGCACCCGCTGCTCCTCGGGCGCGGCGGCCTGCATCGTCTCCAGTCCCGCCTTCAGCTTCTCCCAGATCCGTGGAACGGCGAAGAACCAGTTCGGACGGACCTGAGGCAGGAACGACACGACCTCCCGGGGATTCGGGCAGCAGGTGACCGTCCCGGCGTGGATCACCGGGATGTAGTGGTGCGCCATCCGCTCGGCGATGTGCGCGGCGGGCAGCCAGGAGATCAACCTCCCTCCCGGATCCAGGGGGATGATCTGCTCGATCGCCTTGGCCGAGACCATGATGTTGTGGTGGGAGAGCTGCACGCCCTTGGGCGGCCCGGTCGTTCCCGAGGTGTAGATCAGGGTGAGCACGTCGTTGGGGCCGACCTCGCCCGCGGCGCTCGCCACGTCGAAGCCGGGGTTGGACCCCTCAAGCGCATCCAGTGCCAGCGTTCCCTCCGGGGCGTCGCCGTCGACCACGATCACGTGCTCGAGCGCCGGCAGGCTCTGGCGCGCCTCGAGGATCGCCGGCAGGTATTCCTGCTCGACGATCGCCACCTTGGTCGCGGCATCGGTGCAGAGGTAGCGGATCTCCTCGGCCGGATACGTGGTGTAGACCGAGAACGGAGTCGCGCCGAGCATCGCCGCGGCGAGGTCGACGATGTGGAACTCCGGGCGGTTACCGAGCATGATCGCGACGGTGTCGGCGCGCCCCACGCCGAGCTTAGCCAGCCCCCCGGCGACGGCGTCGACCCGCGTAAGAAGCTCCTCCCAGGTCATCGAGACGGCGTCATCGGCGCTCCGCACAGCGACGATGTCCGGATGGTTGGCCGCCGTCCGCCGGAGCGCCTCGGTGACCGTAGGCGCGTCGACGGCGCGTCCGACCGCCGGACTGATCGTGCTGCTTTCCATTTCTCGCCTCCGCTCTAGTGGCAAATCCGCTGCTCAGGCTACCGTTCTTGGAGCCTGGACGACGTGCTCACGGCGTGGCGAAGCCTCGACCTGCGAGCCCCGAGATGTCATTCGAGAGCCCGACCGCGAACAGCAGCAGGATCAGCACGAAGCCGACCACACCGGCGCGCTCCATCACCTCGAAAGCGATCCGCCGGCCGCGGAGCTTCTCGGCCAGCGCCCAGAAGATGTGTCCGCCGTCCAGAGGCAGGAACGGGAACAGGTTGATCAGCGCCAGTGACCAGGAGATCAACGCCAATATGAACAGTGCGGTCGTGCTGTCCTTGGCGAACGATTGCTGAGTGACCTTGAAGCCATAGACGGTACCGTGCAGCTGCGCACGCTCCTTCGCTTGGAAGAGCTTCGCGATCCTGGACACCGTGGCGGTGGTTTCGGCCCACAGATCAGTCACTCCGAGCGTCGCTGCCCTCCCGGGTCCGACGGCGACATGCCGCTGCCCGAACGCAAAGCCCAACAGCGGCCGGCCTGCCGAGGCGTTGTAGCGGGGTCGGAGCTTGAAACTGAGCTGCTGACCCCCGCGAGTCACGACCACAATCGCCGGGGTAGCGGCTTGGCAGCCGTCGGTTTGCGCCCCCGCGCAGCGGTGGCTGGCGAGCCGGTTGCGAAGCTGCGCGGGACCGCCGGCAACTCCGTCGACCGACACGAGCGTATCGCCCGGGCGCAGCCTGGTCGCGGCCACGGTGCCGGACTCGATACCGGTGATCCGCTGGGTGCTGTCGTAGTAGCCGTTGGACCAGTAGACGGCGAACAAGATCGCGATGGCCAGCACCAGGTTGACCGCTGGCCCGGCCAGGATCACCACGATCCGCTTCCATACGGCCTGGTTGTAGTACGCCCGCGGACGCACCTCGTCGGGCATGTCCTCCCGCGGGTTCATACCGGTGATCTTCACGTAGCCGCCGAGCGGGATCGGGCCGATCCCGTACTCGGTCTCCCCGCGGCGGAACTTCACCAGCAGCGGGCCGAAGAACAGCGAGAATCGCTCCACCCGCATGCCCACTGCCTTGGCGGCGGCGAAATGCCCGGCCTCGTGGAGGATGATCAGGGCGGCAAAGCCGAGGAATGCGAGCAGGTAGGACATATCCGCAGCCCAGTGTGCCAAGTTGGCCCTATGGGCCGGCTAAGTGGTCTCCACTAGGCCTCCGCGCGCCCGGCAACCAGCTCCGCGGCCACGGCTCGCGCCCGCGTGTCCGCATCGCCGAGTGACTCGAACGAGTGCACCGGCGTGGCAGGCAGACGGGTGAGGGTCTCCTCGATCACGGCCGCGATATCGAGAAACGCGAGCCGGCCGGCCAGGAACGCGTGCACGGCCACCTCGTTGGCGGCATTCAGCGTGCATGGCGCAGTCCCGCCGGCGCGTGCCGCGGCCCGCGCCAGGCCCAGACAGGCGAAGGTCTCCTCGTCCACCGGCTCGAATGTCAGCGCGCCGAGCGCGGCAAGGTCGAGCGGGGCGATCGGCACGTCGACGCGCTCGGGGTAGTGCAGCGCGTAGGAGATCGGCACGCGCATGTCGGGGTAGCCCAGGTGCGCGAGGCTCGCCCCGTCGCACAGCCCGATCAGGCTGTGAACGATCGACTGCGGGTGCACGACGACATCGATTTGCTCGTAGGGCATCCCGAACAGATGGTGGGCCTCGATCACCTCGAGTCCCTTGTTCATCAGCGTGGCGGAATCGATGCTGATCTTCCCCCCCATCGCCCAGGTCGGGTGCGCGAGCGCCTGCGCCACGGTGACCCGCTCCAGCTCAGCCGCCGTGCGGCCCCGGAACGGTCCTCCCGAGGCGGTCAGCGTGAGCCGATCCACCGTCCCCGGACGCTCGGCGCCCAGCAGCTGATGCAGCGCCGAATGCTCGGAGTCCACCGGGATGATCGTCGCTCCGGTGGCCTCCGCCAGCGCCATCACGAGTTCGCCCCCGACGACCAGCGACTCCTTGTTGGCCAGGGCCAGATCCAGCCCCTCGCCCAGTGTGGCCACGGTCGGTACGAGCCCCGCCGAGCCCACGATCGCGTTCAGCACGAGGTCGCATTCGCACTCGGTGATCAGCCGCACCAGCCCGTCGGAGCCGCTCAGCACCTGACCGTCGGTCCACGCCTCCCCCGCTCGGGCGGCCGCGTCGGCGTCGGTCAGCGCAACTCGGCGCACGCCGAGTGCCCGGGCCTGCTCCACCACATGCTCCCACCCCGACGCCGCGCTGAGCGCCACCACTTGCAGCTGCTGGGGATCCGCACGGGAAACGACATCGAGGGCCTGAACGCCGATCGAGCCCGTGGATCCGAGAATGGCCAGACGGCGCGGCACGCCGTCGATTGTGCCAGCGCCCGGCGAGCGGACGCTTCAGCGCATCACGGCGATCCAGATGTAGTAGGCCGCGACGATGGTGAAGATCACTGCGTCGAGGCGATCCAGCGCGCCGCCGTGGGGACCGAACAGCGTGCCGGCGTCCTTGCTCCCCGCATCCCGCTTGACCACCGACTCGAACAGGTCGCCGAGTGGGGCCAGGATGGCGATGACCAGGCCGAGCAGCAGCGCGTCGCCCTGGGTCAGCCAATCCTGGTAGAGGCCCGCGAAGAACACCGACAGGATCGCGATCAGCATGCCACAGGCCAGCCCTTCCACCGTTTTGTTGGGCGAGATCTCAGGGGCCAGGGGCCGGCGGCCGAACAGGCGACCGCCGATGTAGGCGGCGGTGTCGCCGAGGAACGTGCCGACCAGGACATCGATGATGATCGCGTTGCCGTGGTGGAGCTGACGCAGCAGCACGGCGTGGGCGAAGGCGAGGCCGATCCAGTAGACGCCGAGGAGCGTGCCGGCAATCGCCACCGTCGCGCCTCCGCGCTGGGCTCGCAGCACCACGGCGAGAAACAGGACCGGGACCGCGCCCACCGCGACCTCCAGGACCGGGCGCTGGCCGCCGTAGCGAGCGGCCAGGACCATGCCCGCGAGCGCGGCGAAGCCGACCAGGGAAACCGGCCGCCAGCGCGCCAGCAACCGGTAGAGCTCGTGCAGGCAGGCGCAGCCGAGGGCGATCATGAACAGCGCGAAAGCCAGGCCGCCGAGGTTTATGAATACGACCGCGACGATCGCGGCGGGCACTCCCACGAGCACTCTGGAGAGCAGGTCAGAGCGGCGTCGCGGTGCTCGTGCGCTCGCGCGTCGGGGCGGCGGCATGCTCAGCGGCCTCCGAAGCGCCGGCGGCGGCGGGCGAACTCCTCCAGACTCTCCTCGAGCGCCTGTCGCGAGAAGTCAGGCCACAGCTCATCCCGGAACACGAACTCGGCGTACGCGCCCTGCCAGAGCAGATAGTTGGAGATTCGCTGTTCGCCGCTGGTGCGGATGATTAGGTCGGGATCGTGCATGTCGGGTGCGTACAGATGCGCGCGGAATTCCGCTTCGTCGCCTCCGATAAAGGTTCGCGCCGCATCGACGATCTCCGCCCTGCCGCCGTAATTGAAGGCGACGCACAGCGTGATCCGCGTATTGGCCGCGGTCAGGCTCTCAGCCCATTCCATCTGCGAGACCAGCTTGGGCGGCACCGGCGCGGTGCGCCGGCCGACGAACCGCATCCGGACCCCCTGCTCGTGCAGCTCCGGGGTTTCGCCCGTGATCCGGCGTCCGAACATCGCCATCAGGGCGGAGACCTCGCGCTTTGAACGATTCCAGTTCTCGGTCGAGAACGAGTAGACGGTCAGCTCCTTGATGCCGAGGTCGACGGCATCTCGCAATCGCGCCTTTACGGTGTCAGCCCCCGCTTCGTGACCGGCTACCACGGGCAGACGTCGCCCCTTTGCCCAACGTCCGTTGCCGTCGGTGATGATCGCGACGTAGCGAGCGCGGGTCGCCTCGGAGTCCGGGCCGCCGACCGCGCCCATCTAGACCTCGAGGATCTCGTCTTCCTTGTGCTTGAGAAGGTCGTCGAGCTCGCTGATCCGGGCGTCGGTGACCTTCTGAAGCTCGACCTCGGCGCGATGCTCGTCGTCGGACCCTGCCTCGCCCGCCTCCTTGAGCTCTCGGAGGTCGTGCATCACGTCGCGGCGGATGTTGCGGATCGCCACCCGGCCCTCCTCGGCGATCTGCCGCGCGACCTTGACGAGCTGGCGGCGGCGCTCCTCGGTCAGCTCGGGCACCCCGAGCCGGATCAGGTGTCCGTCGTTGTTCGGGGTCAGCCCGACGTCGGATTCGAGAATCGCGCGTTCGATCGCCTTGATCGAGCTCTTGTCGTACGGCTGGACGGTCAGCAGCCGCGGCTCGGGCGCGCTGATCGTCGCCAGCTGCTTGAGTGGAGTGATGGCGCCGTAGTAGTCGACGTTGACGCGGTCGAGCAATGCCGGACTGGCCCGGCCGGTGCGCACCGAGCCGAACTCCTGGCGAATCGCGTCGACCGACTTGGTCATTCGCTCCGCGGCATCGGCCAGCAGTTCGTCGGTCATCTCAGTCATGTCTGCACCAGCGTCCCCACTCTCTCACCGGACACTATCTTGTCGATGTTGCGCCCGTCGGCCATATTGAAAACGACGATCGGCAGGTTGTTGTCCATGCACAGCGCGAACGCTGTCGAGTCCATCACCTGCAACCCACGGGTCAGAGCGTCTTTGTGGGTGATCTCGGGAATGAACTCCGCGTCGGCATGCCTGGCTGGATCTTTGTTGTAGACGCCTTCGACGCCGTTCTTGGCCATCAGCACCACCTCGGCGTGCAGCTCGGCTGCGCGCAATGCGGCAGCTGTATCGGTGGTGAAGAACGGGTTGCCGGTGCC
>CAXMLR010000371.1:0-2303 GCA_964194275.1 uncultured Solirubrobacterales bacterium | reverse complement strand
GGAGCCAACCCGCTCGTGTACTGGCTCGTCCGCGGGGTCCTGCAGCCCTTCTTCCACATATATTTCCGACTCAGCCGGATCGGCCGAGAGCACCTTCCGGCCGACGGCCCGTACATCATCGCGTCCAACCACCGCAGCTTTCTCGACCCGTTCGTGATCGCCACGATGGCCCGCCGGCCGATGTACTACGTGGCCAAGAAGGAACTGTTCCAGCGCTCCTGGCAGGCCTGGATCCTGAACGCGCTGGGAGCGTTTCCCGTCGACCGCGGCACCGGCGACGAGCAGTTCATGCAAACCGCCAAGGCGATCCTCGCCCGCGGCGATGTCGTGTTGATCTTCCCGGAGGGCACGCGAGTGCGACCGGGCGCGCTCGGGCATGCGAAGCGGGGAGTGGGGAGGCTGGCGCTCGAGAGCGGCGTACCGGTGATCCCGGTCGCCGTGATCGGCACCCAGTCGATCCGTCGCGGCTGGCGAATCCGGCCTCACAAGGTCCGGATCCGCGCCGGCCAGCCGCTGCGCTTTCCGCGCGTTGACGACGCTTCGCCGGCGCTGGCGCGAGCTGTGACCGACCGCATCTGGCCCTGCGTGATGCTGCAGTGGGAGTGGCTCGGCGGCCTGCCGCCGCTGCGGCGCGTCGCGGTGATCGGAGCCGGCAGCTGGGGAACGAGCCTCGCCGTGTGCCTCGCCCAAGCCGGGCTCGAGGTCGACCTCGCCTGCCGCACGCGTGAGCAGGCGCTGGCGCTGAACGAAACCCGTGAGAACCCGTCATATCTGCCTGGGGTCACGCTCCCAGATTCGGTGCGCGTGCTCCGCGCTGCGGAGCTTGAGCTTTGTGGGCACGACCTCATCTGCCTGGCGGTGCCGGCTCGTTCGCTGCCGGCCGTCCTGGCCGCACACGGCGAGCGGATCCCGCGCCGGGCGGGGGTGCTGGTGCTGTCCAAGGGCCTCGTCCCGCCGTTGGGGACTTTGCCTTCCGCGTTCGCGGCTGAGCGGTGTCGCGCGCGGGCACTGGCGGTGCTGGGCGGCCCCGCCCACGCCGCGGAGGTTCTCGAGCACGGCGCCTCGGTCGTGCTCGCCTCGCTCGACCGAGGCTTTGCCAAGCAGCTGTCGGACACCCTCAGCGGCGCCTCCATGGATGTGTCGCTGACGACAGATGTCACCGGCGTCGAGCTTGCGGGTTGCGCCAAGAACGTCGCGGTGTTCGCCGCCGCCGCTGCCGCCTCGGGCGGACCGAATGCGGCCGGCGCCGCGGCCGGAAAGGTGTTTGCCGAGGTCGACGCGCTCGCCCGGCTGCGGGGCGGGCGCCCGGAGACCTTCGCCGGACTCGCCGGCGCCGGGGATCTCGTCGCCACCGTCGTCGCGGCCAGCTCCCGGAACCGCCGCGCGGGAGAGCTGCTCTCCCGCGGGGTAGCGCCGTCGGATATAAGCCCGATGCTGGGACACGTGGCCGAAGCCGTCGACTTGGTGCCGCTGCTGGCGAGCGTCGCGCGGGACTCCAAGCTGGAGAGTCCCGCCCTCGACAGCCTGACGGAACTCGTGGAAGGCCGGATCGAGCCAGAGCGATGGACCGCGACCGTGACCCGGCCCGGAGGACGCAAACGCTCGCGCTCGGTGCGCGCTGCCTGAGCGGAGATAGGCTCCATGCGGTGGACGACAGCGGACCCAAGAGCAAGAGCAAGGCGGAGCTGGACGCTCGGTTCACGGAGCTCTACCGCGCTCATCTGCGCGACGTGTACTCATACAGCTACTACCGCGTCGGCAACCATCACGATGCGGAGGACCTCACCGAGCAGACTTTCTTGCAGGCCTATCGCCACTTTGAGCGAGCGATGCGAGAGTCGAATGGAAGGCCGCTGCGGCCGTGGCTCATCCGGATCGCGCACAACCTTGCCGCGAACTTCTATCGCGATCGCTCGCGCAAGCCTGAGTCGGCGATCGAGGACGCCGGAATGATCTCGGCTCCGCACACGACCGAATCGCTCGTCGAGGGACGCGAGGAGCTCAAGGCAATCCTGACCGCCGTCCAGCAGCTACCTGACGATCGTCGCGAGGCGCTGATCATGCGGTTCGCGCTCGGCATGGACAATCGTGAGATCGCCCGTGCGCTCGGACGTACCGACGGGGCGACCAAGGTACTGCTGCACCGCGCGATCAGGCAGCTCGAGGGGATGGTCTCCGAGAACGCTTCCGGCGCCGCCGCGGGAGACGCTGGATGAGTTCGGCCACGACCGATTTCGAGGCGCTGCTGCGGGAGGCCCTGACTCCCGTCGATCCGCCCGCCGACCTCGCGCAGCGGATGGAGT
>CAXMLR010000370.1:0-3415 GCA_964194275.1 uncultured Solirubrobacterales bacterium | reverse complement strand
GTCACCACCGACCACATCTCGCCCGCCGGTTCGATCAAGCGAGACAGCCCGGCGGGGAAGTACCTGATTGACCATGGCGTGAAGCCAAAGGAGTTCAACTCCTATGGCTCGCGGCGGGGAAACCATGAGGTGATGATGCGCGGCACGTTCGCCAATATCCGCCTGCGCAACCAGCTGGCGGGCGGGCGGGGGCCGCTTCCAGAGGGCGGCGTCACCCTCCACCTTCCCGATGAGGAGGAGATGCCGATCTACGACGCGGCGATGCGCTACGCGCAGGAGGGCACTCCTCTGGTCGTCCTGGCCGGCAAGGAATACGGATCAGGCTCATCGCGTGACTGGGCCGCCAAGGGCACTCGGCTGCTCGGTGTGCGAGCGGTGATCGCCGAGAGCTTTGAGCGGATTCATCGTTCGAACCTGGTCGGAATGGGCGTGCTGCCGCTTCAGTTCAGGAACGGAGAGTCGGCGCAGTCGCTGGGGCTGACCGGGCACGAGATGTTCGCCGTCGGCGGCCTCAGCGAGGGCGCGGAGATCCCCCGCGAGGTCACGGTGCACGCCGATGACCAGGAGTTCACGGTCACGGTGCGGATCGACACACCAAAGGAGCAACACTACTTCCAGCACGGCGGCATCCTCCAGTTCGTGCTCAGAGAGCTGCTGGCAGCTTGAGCGAAAAGTCCTCCCGAGCCGTGACGCCGCCTGACCTGCTCCACCGGCTCCTGACCGCCGCCGGGCCCTCCGGCCACGAGACGGAGGCTGCCCGCGCGTGGCGTGAAGGCTGCAGCTCGTTCACCGACGAGGTCGGAGGCGACCATCTCGGGTCCTCGTACGCTCGCGTAGCCGGGACGGCCGGCGGCCCGACGTTGGCCGTGGTCGGTCACATCGACGAGATCGGACTGCACATCTCGCACATCGACGACGGCGGCTTCCTGCGCTTTGGCGAGGTCGGCGGCTGGGACCCGTTGGTCCTGGTTGGCCAGCGCGTCGCCATCGCCACCCGCGGGGGCGCCGTGACCGGCGTGATCGGTCGCAAGCCGGTCCACCTGATGAAGGACGACGACCGCAAGCAAGCTCCCAAGATCAAGGACCTGCACATCGACATCGGCGCCGGGGATGGCGAGGAGGCCCGCGGACTGGTGAGGATTGGGGATGTGGCGGTCATCGACGTTGCGCCGGTGGAGCTGCGCAACGGACGCCTGATCTCCCGGGCGCTCGACAATCGCGTCGGCTGTTACGTTGCCGCGCAAGCAGCCCGGCTGGTGGCCGAAAGCGGCGGCGCTCCCGGAGACGTCGTGGCGCTCGCAGTAGTGCAGGAGGAGACGACCTTCGCAGGCTCGGGAACCACCGCCTTCGCACGGGAGCCCGACGTGGCGATTGTCGTCGACGTGACCTTCGAGACCGATCAGCCGGGGGTCGAGCTCGGAGAGATGACCAAGCACACGTTCGGTTCGGGGCCCGTGATCGCCCGCGGCACGACCCTGCACCCGACGGTCTTCGACCTCCTGCACGACGCGGCGGAAACGGAGGGCATCCCGTTCACGGTTGAATCCCTCGGCCGACGCACGGGTACCGACGCTGACGCGATTCACCTCAGCCGCTCAGGTGTTCCCACGGGTCTCGTGTCGGTGCCGTGCCGCTACATGCACTCACCGGTGGAGATGGTCTCGCTGGAGGACATCGATGCGGCGGCGCGGCTGATCGCGGCGTTCGCGGCGCGCCTCGAGCCGGACACGTCGTTTCAGCGGTAGCTCGTCCTCCCGTGCTGCTGCTGTTCGACATCGACGGCACGCTCGTCGCGGGTGCCACCGAAGCGCACCGCGAGGCGTTGCATGCGGCCCTGCTTGCCGTCCACGGAATCGACGCACAGCTCGTCCGCGGCCCGATTTCACCGGCGGGTCGGACCGACGGCGAGATCGCCCGCATGATCCTGATCGACGCCGGGGTCCCAGCCAAGCGAGTCGACGATCGTGCGGACGCGGTTCGCGAGGAGTGCTGCCGGGTCTACGCCCGGCTGGTCCCCGGGGATCTGTCCCACACGGTGCTCGCCGGGGTTCTCGAGACGCTCGACTGGCTGTCGGAGCGCGAGGACGTGCGGCTGGGCCTGCTCACCGGCAACTACGAACCGGTCGGCCGCCTGAAGCTTGCTCGGGCGGGGATCGGGTCGTACTTCGCCTCCGGCGTCGGTGCCTTCGGCTCCGATTCCGAAGACCGCGCCGCGTTGCCGGCGATCGCCCGCCGACGCGCGGGGACGCGGGGATCGCCCTGGCCGCGCGAGCGGACGATCGTGATCGGCGACACCCCGCGTGACATCGCCTGCGCCCACGCGGACGAGGTCCGCTGCGTGGCCGTGGCGACTGGTCCGTACTCGTTGGCCGAGCTGGCCCAAGCGGACGCGATGGCGAGCCACGCCGGTGAACTGCGCCCGACGCTCACGGCACTGCTCGACCACTGAGCTTGGAAGAAATCGCACGAGGGACCCGGCTACGCGATCCTTCGGACACCGGCAACCCCTTACAGCTTCGGCGTGGGGAACTGCGCCCGCATCATCAGATCCCACACGCGGTCCGCGGTGAACCGCCGCAGGTTGATCATCAGGTGTGCGCTGAGGGTCACGGGATAGCGTGCTCGCGGGCGTTTTGAGTCGAGCGCTCCGACGATCGTCTTGGCCACCGCCTCGGGGCCGGCCCCGAGCTTGCTCATCGGCCCCTTGTAGGCCTCGGTGGTCAGCTTTGCCACCGCCTGGTTGAAGCGGGCATAGGGGCCGTCCGCATCCGGGACCACGCTGGCGGTGGCCGCGTCGGCGAACCCGGTCACGATCAGCCCCGGCTCGACCAGAATCACGTCGACGCCAAAACCGCGGACCTCGAAGCGCAGGACGTCGCTGAGGGCCTCAACCGCGTACTTGGTGCCGTGGTAGATGCCGCCGCCCGGAAACGTGACCTTGCCGCCTATCGAGCCGATATTCACGATCTTCCCCCAGCCTTGCTCGCGCATGCCGGGGAGCACGAGCTGACACATCCGCGTGAGTCCGAACACGTTGGTCTCGAACTGCCGTCGCACCCGGTCCATCGGCACCGTCTCGACGGCGCCTGACTGGCTGTAGCCGGCGTTATTGACCAGCACGCCGATCGCGCCTTCGGCTTCGATCACCCGAGCGACCGCAGCTTCCATCGATGCCTCGTCGGTGACGTCGAGCCCGAGCGTCTTGCAGCCCTTCTGCTCCAGATCGGCGATCGCCTCCAGACGGCGCGCGGTGGCGTAGACATTCCAGCCGCACGCGGCGAGCCGTTCGGCCGTAGCGTGGCCGATACCAGAGGAGCAGCCGGTGATCAGAACTGCTTTGGAGGGGTCTCGCGCCACGATCGGCTGAGCTTATCCGCGAACGAGCTTCTTGTAGGTGATCCGCTTCGGGCGGTCA
>CAXMLR010000369.1:0-4437 GCA_964194275.1 uncultured Solirubrobacterales bacterium | reverse complement strand
GAAGCTTCCAGTTCGCCCAGCTCCGTGACGGGCTCATCGCCGTAGAACCACTCGCGGGCGATCCGATGGAAGTTGCCGCGGGCGCGTAGCTGCGAGATCACCGCCAGCGTCAGCACCTCCATCCGCCGACCGAAGATGTGGTCCGGCGGCGCGGACTCGTGACGCAGCTGACCGAAGTATTCAGAGCGCGGGTCGCTCATGTCGATCAACACCTGGGTCGCGAATTCCGGAGTGAGCTCGATGTATTCATCGACGGTGTACCAGGAGGTCGCGGCGCGGAAGTGCTCGAGCACCTTGTCCGGGTCGAACTTCTCGGGCTCGGGAAAGAACCCCGTGTCGGTGCCGAGGCGCATGATCGTCGCCTTGTCGCCCTCCATCACCGCGCGCGCGACCGCCATCTCCAGCTCGACCGCGCCGGCCGGCATCCGCTTGAACAGCCCGAAGTCGAAGAACGCCATCCGGCCGTCGTCGAGCAGCATCGAGTTGCCGGGGTGGGGGTCACCGGAGAACTGATGATGGCGATACAGACAGCTGAAGTAGAAGCGGAACAGGATCTCGCCGATCCGGTCGCGCTCCTCCTGAGACCGGAGCTTCAGCTCCTCGAATCCGGTCCCGCGCACGAACTCGCTCACCATCACGCGCTCACGCGAGAGCGATCCCACGACCTCGGGGACGACGATGAACGGGTGCCCGCGGAAGATCCGGGCCAGGGCCCGCTGGTTCTGCGCCTCGAGCTCGTAGTCGAGCTCCTCCTCGATCCGGTCGCGGATCTCCTGGCCGATGGCCTTCGGATCCATGCCCGGGGCGATCCGCTTGGCCAGGCGCAGGATCAGGCCCAGGTTCTGCATGTCAGCCCGGACCGCCGCCGCGACGCCGGGGTACTGGACCTTGACCGCGACCTGGCGCCCATCGTGTAGCCGTGCGCGATAGACCTGCCCAATCGAGGCGGCCGCGATCGGCTCCTCGTCGAACTCGTCGAACACGTTGCTCAGCGGCTCGCCGAGCTCCTCCTCGATCACGCGGCCCATCTGCTTGAAGGTGACTGTGGGCGCCGCGTCCCGCAGCGCGGCGAGCTTGCGCTGGAATTCATCCCGGTATTCCTCGGGCACCACCCCGACGTCCAGGAACGACATCACCTGACCGATCTTCATCGCGGCGCCCTTCATCGTTCCCAGCGCCGCGACGATCTGCTCGGCGGCCTCGACGTGGCGGCGCTCCAGGGCGACCTGTCGCCCTTCTTTCGTCCGTGTCACGTTCGCCGCCCGGGTGCCCGCCTGCCGGATCGCCTGTCCTGCCGCGAGCCCCCCGATCTTGGCGGTGCGCCCCACGCGAGAGGTGGGGATCTTGTCCTTCGCCACTGGGGACGATTCTACGCGGCGGGCTGCTGAACCTGGGATCCGGGGACGATGTCGTCCGAGCCGTCGGGCCAGCGCACCCATGCCTTGTGTCCGCCGTCGTAGTCGTCTCCGAGCAGGATCAGCGTCGCCGGCTCACCCATCGCCTGGGCCGGTTGATCGCCCTCGGGATCGACGCCGCGCCAGATCCGGACGAACTTGTTGTGCTGCAGCTCTTCGGCCACCGAGGTCGGATCGGTGTGGCCGGGATGAATCCGCGTCTCGGGCGGGAGCTTCAGCAGCTTGTCCATGATCGAGCTCTTCAGGTCGACGTAGCTCGTGTGCCCGGGCGCGCGAACGCCGCCGACCGAGCCTTTGAACAGCGTGTCGCCCGTGAACACGTCGGTGCCGTTGATCAGCAGCGACAGCATTCCCGCCGTGTGCCCGGGGGTATGCAAAGGCACGATCTCGAGCGCGCCACAGAAGATCGGCTGATCGGCAGCCATCGTCCCGGTGGCCTGGGAAACGAGGTCGCGCTCGAGCTGGTGGATCAGCACCGGCGTGCCGGGATGACGCTCCAGGACCTGATCGAGCTCGGCGACGTGATCGTGGTGGTGGTGGGTGAGCAGCACCTGCGTCAGCTCGAAGCGCATCCGGTCGATCATCGCCAGCAACGGTGCGACAGGGCCGCCGGCATCGATCAGGGTGGCCTGCGAACCCTGCTCGTCGGCCACCAGATAGGTGTTCGACAGCCAGTCGTCGTGCATTGAGCGCTCGATGATCATCTCGCGGGAGCGTATCCTCTTCGCCAGCATGGGTCTGATCCACACCTGCTACCGGATCACCGACATCGAACGTTCGGTGGCGTTCTACGAAGCCCTCGGCTTCCGGGAGGTCAGTCGCCTCCCGATTGGCGACGAGGCGGTCAATGTGTTCATGAACCAGCCCGACGACGGCGACAGCCCGCGACTGGAGCTGACCTTCAACCTCGGCCAGACGGAGCCGTACGACCTCGGGACCGGTTACGGGCACATCGCCATCACCACCGCCGACCTCGACACCGCGCTGACGCAGCTCGCCGGGCAGGGAATCGAGCCCGAGCGGGCGCCCTACACGGTCAGCGAGGGCGGCTCGCGGCTGTGCTTCGTGCGCGACCCGGATGGCTACCGCGTCGAGCTCATCGAGCACGGCTAGGTCGATCGGTGGCTCAGACCAGCAAGATCGCCTATCTGCTGCAGCGACTTGCGCAAGGCGTGGCGTCGCACGACCGCGAGAATCCCGAGCACCACACTTGGGGAGTGGGCATGTCGCACTTTGACATTGAGCGCCTTGGCCTCGAGGAGGGCGAGGAGATCCTGCCCGGCATCGTGCTGCAAGCCGACGGCGGCGTCACCGGCGCGTTCCGTGTGCTCTGTGACGGGGATCACGACGAGGAGATCGAGGAGGAGCAGGAGGAGGTCCTCGACGCCGTGGCTTCCGAAGAGCGGGCCGAGCCGGTCTATGCCCCCGGGGCACCCGGGGAGGCGCCCCAGATCAAGCCGCCGTTCTAGACCCGCAACGGCGCGGCACCCGACCGCCGCGCGACGTCGGAGGCCAGCCGCTCGATCGTCGGACAGGCGATGCCGTGCCGCCTCGCCGTCCGCAGCACGGACCCGGCGATCGCGTCGAGCTCCGGCTCGTGGCCGGCGGCAATGTCCCGTTGCATCGAGGAGCCGAGTTCCGCGTGCGCAGCCTCGAGCTCACCCAGGGGGGTGGCGGGGTCGAGCGTGGCTCCGTCGGCCACGGCCACCGTGGCGCCCTCTCGGCAGCAGTCCTCGAGCGCTGCGCGCCAGGTCGGGTCTGAGCGAATGAAGCCGATCCGCTCACCCGAGGCGCTGGTGGTCAGCGACAGCGCATTCAATCGTACGAGCTTGGACCACAGGATCTGAGCTTCGCTGGGCCCGACGCGGGCGGGGACCTCCGCGCGGCTCATCAACTGCGCCAGGTGCTCGAGCGGGGCGGCGGCCTGCGCGTGCTCGGAGGCGAGATCCACCTGCAGGTACGTGCTGGTGTGCACGATCTGCCCCGGCTCCCGGCGGTCAGCCTCGATCCGGATCGTGCCCGCGGCGACGCGCTCGGGGGGGAAGCGCCCGCGCAGAGACTGAAGGTGATCGAGGCCGTTGAGCAGCGGGACGACCAAGCCGGCGGGCGCGCGCACCCGCTCGAGCGCGGAGTCGAGGCTCGTGGCCTTGGTGGCGAGGATCAACACGTCGACCGGACGATCGAGGGTTGCCACGGCCACCGGGCGCGCCTGGAAGTGGCCCAAAATCACGCTCTGGATCTGCAATCCGTCGCGGGCGATGACTGCGGCCGTCGACTCCCGGGCCACCACCGTCACGTCCTCGCCGGCCCGCGTGAGTGCTCCGGCGATGAAACCTCCGACGCCGCCCGGTCCGAGGATCGCGATGATCGTCATGGCTCGCAGGCTATTGACTATGCTCGCGCGATCTCGACCCGGTCCCGGCATCCTCAGCGCGCTCGCCAGGGCACGTATTCGATCGTCGCGCGTGACGCCGCGACCGGCGAACTCGGCGTCGCGGTCCAGTCGCACTGGTTCTCAGTCGGCCCGATCGTACCGTGGGCCTGCCCCGGCGTCGGTGCGGTGGCGACCCAGTCCAACGTCGAGCCGGCCTACGGGCCGCATGCGCTTAACCTGATTGCGGACGGCGCCTCAGCCGAGCGGGCGCTCGCCCAACTGGTGGCCGCTGATGACGCAGCCGCGAGCCGGCAGGTTGCGGTGGTTGATGGCACCGGGTGCGTGGCGGCGCACACGGGCGAGCAGTGCATCGAGTACGCCGGCCACGTTCTCGGCCAGGGAGTGTCCTGCCAGGCCAACATCATGGCCTCCGAGCGTGTGTGGCCGGCCATGCTCGAGACCTACCTGGCCGCCGAAGGCTCGCTGGCCGTGCGCCTGCTCGCCGCGCTCGACGCGGCGGGCGAGGAGGGGGGCGACATCCGCGGGCGCCAGTCGGCGGCCATCCTGGTCGTGCCAGCGCGGGGAGAGGCCTGGGAGACCACCGTGTCGCTGCGTGTCGAGGACCACCCCGAGCCGCTGCAGGAGCTG
>CAXMLR010000368.1:0-1833 GCA_964194275.1 uncultured Solirubrobacterales bacterium | reverse complement strand
GCGTCGCTGGCGCCGCCGCGGCAGGCGGCGGCGATCGGCCTTCCTAGCCGCGAGCCGGCCGCGGCGAGCAGCTCGGCGGTGGCCTGACGAGCGTCCATCCCAGGCCAGCGCCGCTGCATCGCGCGTTCGAGCTTCACGCCGGCGATCTCGGGCGGCACGGCTGCGAGGACCCGCTCGAACGCCTGCAGTCCGTCCGCTCGCATGTCGCACAACAGCTCGCCCGTCGCCGGAACGACGTTCAGCGCCTCGCCCGAGCGCACGACGGTCGGCACGACGCTCATCCGGTCCGGCCCGGTCGGATCGTGGTGGCCGGCGAGCTGCAGCGCGGCGTGGGCCAGCGCCAGCAGGGCGTTGCGCCCCTGATCGGGCGCGCTACCGGAATGCGCCGCGCGCCCGGTGGCGCTCACCCGCAGCGTTCCGGCGGCCTTGCGCCGCACGACGACCGCCTCCTCGCCGGCAGGCGTGCGCTCGCCGGCCTCGAAGCACAAACAGGCTTGGTAGCCGGCAAACCGAGGCACGTGAGCGAACTGGGCGTGGCGCCATTCCTCATCGGTCACCAGCAGCACGGACAGCTCCTCGAACGCCTCCGGACGGGCGCCGAGGGCGCGCGCGAGCCCGAGCGCGAGCACCACCCCGCCCTTCATGTCGACGGTTCCCGGACCATACAGCCGTTCTCCGTCTCGGCGCAGGGGACGGTGGGCGTGATGCGCGACGACGGTGTCGAGATGCCCGAGCAGCAGCACCTTGCCGGCTCCACTTCCGCTGATCCGAGCGACGAGGTCGGGCGGATTTCCGGGCGTCGAGCAGGGCACCCGTTCGAGCTGAGCCCGCGGCGGCAGGAGCGCCGCGCACAGCGCGACGGCCTCCTCAGCGCCGTCGACGTCGCCGGAGGGTGTGGAGATCGCCACCAGGGCCTCGAGCTCGCGCTCAGCGTGCGCGGCGATCTCGGCGGCGTCGGCGGCGATCACTGAGTCCACGCCCGCAGTATGTCCGCTGGTCCCGGCGGCTGGACCAAGGGCCCCGGAGGGCGGGGGCGGTCGATCCCGAACCCAGGCTAGGCTTCGAGCGGTTGGCGCACGACCGGCCGGCGGACCGCTCCGGCCTCGTCGAGCCGGCGGACCGGGGTCGTGTACGGCGCGTTGCGGGCGATCTCCGGATCCTCACGCGCCTCCCGGAGGATCTCGGCGAGAATCGCGGCGAAGTGGTCGAGCGTCTCCTTGGTCTCCGTCTCGGTCGGCTCGAGCAACAGCGCCTCGTCGACGATCAGCGGGAAGTACACCGTCGGCGGATGCACACCGTGGTCGAGCAGTCGCTTCGCCAGGTCAAGGGTCTTGATCTTCAGATCCCGCTTCATCGGCGCTCCCGAGAGCACGAACTCGTGCATGCAGATCCGCTCGTAGGCGACCGGCAGGTGCTCCAGAACCCCCTCCCGGCGCAGCCGCGCCAACAGGTAGTTCGCGTTCAGCACCGCTACCTCGGAGACCTCCCGCAGCCCGGCGGCGCCGAGCGAGCGGATGTAGGCATAGGAACGCACGAACACGCCGTAGTTGCCTTGAAAACCGCGCAGGCGACCGATCGACTTGGGGCGATCGTGGTCGAGATCGTAGATCGGGGCGCCGGATCCGTTACCGCTCGGCCGGCGGCGGATCACCTGAGGTCGAGGCAGGAACGGCTCGATTCGCTCGGAGACCGCGATCGGCCCCGCCCCGGGCCCCCCGCCGCCGTGTGGCTGGGTGAACGACTTGTGCAGGTTGAAGTGCACGATGTCGAAGCCCATGTCGCCGGGGCGGCAGATGCCCATGATCGCGTTGAGGTTGGCGCCGTCGTAGTAGA
>CAXMLR010000367.1:0-1728 GCA_964194275.1 uncultured Solirubrobacterales bacterium | reverse complement strand
GATGTGTATAAGAGACAGGTTAACGGCAGCCCATGTGGCGGGGTTTCACGCTTGGCTGGAGCTCGGTTATCAGGTCAGCAAGGGCGAGAAGGCGATCTGGATCCTCGCGCCGATGACGGTCAAACAACGCCAGGCCGACGGCGATGAGCACGACGAGCCGCGCGTCTTTTTCCGGGCTGTGCCCGTGTTCGACCGTGCCCAGGTCACGGCAGGTGAGCACGCGGCGCCGCTGGAGCCGCCGGTCGAGCCGTTGAGCGGCGATTCGCATGAGCATCTGCTGGAGCCGCTTGAGCGGTTCGCTGGCACGCTCGGGTTCTCCGTCTCGTTCGAGACGATCAACGGCCCGGCAAGCGGCTGGTGCGACCACCAGCGGAAGCGGATCGTCGTTGACGCCGAGCAGCCCGCGAACGCGCGGGTGCGGGTCCTGATCCACGAGATCGCGCATGCGATGGGCGTCGACTATCAGCAGTATTCCCGCGCGCAGGCCGAGGTTATCGTCGACACCGTCAGTTTCGTCGTCGGTTCGAGCGTTCACCTGGACCTGGGTGGGGAGACGATCCCGTATGTCGCCGGGTGGGGGGAGAACGGCGCGCTCGAGGCGGTCACCGAGTTCGCCGCGACGATCGACCGGGTGGCCCGCCAGATCGAGCAGGCCCTCGACACGGACCTGTCACCCGTCAGCGAGGAGCTGGTGGCGGTGCCTGCGAAGTGACTTCGCACCTCCCCGGCGGCCGCCCCGCCCCGGCGTAGGATGCCGGTCGTGGTGTTCTCGCACTTTCCGCCGGTCGACGAGCTCGCCACCGAGCGGCTGCGAGCCGCGACGGTCGCGTGGGCGTCGCTGCTCGGCGAGCTGCACGCCGCCGGGTTCCGGCCGTATCTCGAGCTCGAGATGGGCGAGAGCGACGATCCGCTGCGGGTGTTCTGTGAACTCGACAACGAGACGCTGCTGGATATCTCGATCGGCGATGAGGGCATCCCGGACGAACCCGTAGCGGTGCCCGAGAGCGACTGGGTCGTGTTCGTGCAGAGCCTCAGCGGCGGCTATCTCGCCGAGGTGTATATCGAGGCCACCGTTGACTTCCGGGAGCTCGCGAACCGGTTGCGTGATCTGGTCGACTCGGTCGCGGCGGGTGAGCACCCGTTCCTCATCGATCAGTAGCCGTCTGCGGGTGTTCAGGCGGCGGCTTCGATCGCGCCGGCGACGTCTTCGGTGAGTTCGTCCGCGCGTCGCAGCGCGCTCTCGATCCGGATCACCTCGAGCTCCCGCGCGGCGATCTGCCCGGCCGGCTCACCACCCTCACGCGCAGCCGTCAGGCTGCGGCGGTGGCTGACGAGCATCCGCCGAAAGACCGGTGCTGCGCTCTGCTTCGGCTGCGCATGCCCGCACCCCAGGCAGACCAGCCCGCGGGCGCAGTGCTCACCGGTCGGGAGCGCGCACAGGTGGGTGCCCATGTCGCGCATCCCGCAGCTGGCCTGGAACTCAGCCCATTCCTCGGCGGTCGGGTTGTGCAGCGCGGCGGTGCCGTGGTGGTCGACGTAGACGGCGCGGACGGTCTTGCGGTACTCCTCGACCAGTGTTGAGGGGTAGAGCTTGGCGTAGACCATCACGGTGTCGATCGACGCGTGCCCGAGTAGCGCCTGGATCACGTGCACCGGCGTGTTGTTGTTCAAGTGCTCGGACGCGAACGCGCGCCGGCAGTCGTGCGGGCGGACGATCAGCTCCGAACC
>CAXMLR010000366.1:0-3150 GCA_964194275.1 uncultured Solirubrobacterales bacterium | reverse complement strand
GAGCGCGAGCAGGGCATCACGATCGATGTCGCCTACCGGTATTTCCAGACCCCGCGGCGCAAGTTCATCATCGCCGACACTCCAGGGCACGAACAGTACACACGCAACATGGTCACGGGGTCCTCGACCGCGGACCTCTCGATCGTCTTGGTCGACGCGCGCAAGGGGGTCAGCGAGCAGACGCGTCGCCACGCCTACATCGCCTCATTGCTGCGCATCCCGCATCTCGTTGTGTGCGTGAACAAGATGGACCTCGTCGGCTACGACGAGGCGGTGTTTTACCGCATCATGGACGAGATGACCGATTGGGCGGCCCGGCTGCAGATCCCGGACATCACCTTCATTCCGATCTCGGCGCTGCAGGGTGACAACGTCGTCGATCGCTCCTGGGCGATGCCGTGGTACGGCGGCGCCCCGCTGCTCTATCACCTGGAGCACGTTGTGATCGCATCCGATCGCAACCTCTCCGATGTCCGCTTCCCGGTGCAGTGGGTGGTGCGGCCGATGAGCGACGAGCATCACGACTACCGCGGCTATGCCGGCCAGGTGGCGGGCGGAGTCCTGCGCGCGGGAGACGAGGTCCTCGTGCTGCCGAGCGGGCGGCGCACCAAGGTCGCGCAGATCGACACGTTCGACGGAGAGGCCGAGTCGGCATTCCCGACAATGTCCGTCACCCTGAGGCTCGAGGGCGACGTCGACATCTCCCGCGGCGACATGATCGTCAACGCCGAGGATGCCCCGGCGGTCGCCCGCGAGCTCGATGCGATGGTCTGCTGGATGAGCCAGCAGCCCCTGCGCCCGGGTGGCCGCTACGCGATCAAGCACACGACCCGCAGCGCCCGCGCGGTGCTGGATGAGATCGAGTACCGGGTCGATGTCAACTCGCTCGCCCATGAGCCCGCCGCCGAGCTGGCGCTGAACGAGATCGCCCGCGTGCGGCTGCGCTGCAGCACTGAGCTCGTCGTTGATCCGTACGCTCGCAACCGGACGACGGGAAGCTTCATCCTGATCGACGAGTCGACGAACGACACCGTCGCCGCGGGAATGGTTCTCGGCGCGCGTTAGGACTCGGTTTACCGTCTCCGGCGCCGCTTGGGGCGCCCCTATATTTGACCGTTCCGTGCCTGCTCTGATTCGTTCGCATCCACGTCGCGCGATGCTGCTCGCGCTCGGCGCGTACCTCGTTGCCACGGTGGCGCTGGTGGTGGTGTTCGGCGTGCCCTACCAACGTGACCTGGTCGCGGTCTGGGTGCTGCTCGGGCTCCTGTGCGTCTCGCTCTCGGACCTGCGCGGGTATGCCCGCGGCGTGCTACTCGAATGGGTTCCGTTCTTCGCCATCCTGATCGCCTACGACTCTCTGCGCGGCAGCGCCGGGCACCTGTTCGGGGTGCATTACCTGCCGCAGCTGCAAGCCGACGCCTGGCTGTTCGGCGGCACCACGCCGACGGTTACGCTCCAGCATTGGCTCTGGCATGGGCATGTCCTCTGGTACGACGCGATCTCCTGGTGCGTGTACCTGACCCACTTCCTGGCCACGCCGCTACTTGCCGCCGTCCTGTGGAAGATCGATCGGCAGCGCTTCCGCGTGTTCGCCGTGTTCGTGGCGACGCTGTCGTTTGCCGGACTGATCACCTACGCGCTGTATCCGGCCGCGCCACCATGGATGGCCAGCGACGCGCACCTGATCGCGCCGGTCACCCGGATCTTCCCGCAGGTGCTCCTCAGCCTCGGCACCCAGTCGGCGGGCTCGCTCTTCGAGGGCGGCTACCACTACGCCAACAACGTCGCCGCGGTTCCGTCCCTGCACGCGGCCTTCTCGTTGCTGATCGCCATCACCGTGTGGCCGCGCAAGCGCAAGTGGCTGCGGCCGCTTGTCGCCGCCTACCCGCTGCTGATGGCCTTCTCGCTGATCTACGCCGGAGAGCACTACCTCTCCGACATCGTCCTGGGCTGGGTCTACACGCTGGTCGCCGTGTTCGCCGCGCGCGCGCTGACGCGGCGCTGGCACGCCTGGCGGGCATCCAGTGCGACGCCGGCTCTCAGCCCGGATTCCGCAGGCGCTGCGGGCGCGCTCGCGAAGGCAGCTGAAGCTCGACGGGCTTGACGTACTCGCGGCGCGTGCCCGGAGCGCCTTGGAATCCAACACGCAGGTAGAGTCCTGCGGCCTCATGTTCACGAAGGTCCTGATCGCCAACCGCGGCGAGATCGCGGTCCGAATCATCCGCGCCTGCGAGGAGCTCGGCGTTGCCACGGTCGCCGTCTACTCGGAGCTCGACCGCGACGCCATCCACGTCCAGCGTGCCGATGAGGCCTACCTGCTCGGACCCGGGCCGGCCAGCGAGAGCTACCTTTCGATCGAGAAGCTGCTCGACGCCGTCGAGCGTTCCGGTGCCCAGGCCGTACATCCCGGCTACGGCTTCCTGGCCGAGAACGCGGCGTTCGCCGAGGCACTCGAGGACAGGGGGATCGCCTTCATCGGGCCGCCGGCCTCGGCGATCGAAGCGATGGGCTCGAAGACCAAGGCGCGAGAGCTGATGAAGCAGGCCGGCGTGCCGATCGTACCCGGGACCACCGAGCCGGTCGACACGATCGAAGACGCCCGTGATCTGATCAAGAAAACGATCGGCTACCCGGTTGCCGTGAAGGCCGCCGGCGGGGGCGGTGGGAAGGGCTTCCGCGTCGCGCTCACCGAGGACAAGCTGCAGGATGCCTTCGAGGGAGCCGCGCGCGAGGGGGAGAAGTTCTTCGGCGACGCCACGGTTTACCTGGAGCGCTACCTCCCGGACCCGCGTCACGTCGAGGTCCAGGTACTGGCGGATTCCAAGGGCAACGTGATCCATCTCGGCGAGCGTGACTGCTCGCTGCAGCGCCGCCATCAGAAGCTGATCGAAGAGGCCCCGGCCCCCGCGGTCGACGACGAGTTGCGAGCGCGGATCGGCAAGATCGCCACCGAGGCGGCGGCCGCGGTCAACTACACCGGGGCTGGCACGATCGAGGGCCTGCTGCAGGACGGCGAGTACTTCTTCCTGGAGATGAACACCCGCGTCCAGGTCGAGCACTGCGTCACGGAGTTGGTGACCGGCATCGACATCGTCAAGGAGGGCATCCGCGTCGCGGCGGGTGAGCCGCTGTCGGTCTCTCAGGAGGAGG
>CAXMLR010000365.1:0-3459 GCA_964194275.1 uncultured Solirubrobacterales bacterium | reverse complement strand
GCCCACCACTGGCAGCACTGGCTCGACCGAGGCGACTTCCCCGATCACCCCTGGCGGACGTTCCTGCAGCGCAGCGCGCTGACGCTGAAGGGCTTGACCTACGCCCCCACGGGCGCGTTGATCGCCGCGGCCACGACCTCGCTGCCGGAGAGTCCATACGGCGAGCGCAACTGGGACTACCGCTACAGCTGGATTCGAGACTCAACGTTCATGTTGTGGGCGCTCTACACCCTGGGCTTCGACTGGGAGGCCAACGACTTCTTCTACTTCATCGCGGACGTAGCGGGCGGTAAGGAAGATCTACAGGTCATGTACGGGGTCGGGGGCGAGCGCCAACTCGACGAGCACGTGCTGGATCATCTCGCAGGCTACGAAGGAGCGCGGCCGGCACGCATCGGCAACGACGCCTACAAGCAGCGCCAGCACGATGTCTGGGGCGCGCTGCTGGACTCCGTGTATCTCCACACCCGCTCGCGGGACAGCCTGGACGAGCGCGTCTGGCCGATTCTCAAGCGCCAGGTCGAGATGGCGATTGAGAACTGGCGCAAGCCCGACCGCGGGATCTGGGAGGTCCGGGGCGATCCCAAGCATTTCACCTCCTCAAAGGTGTTCTGCTGGGCGGCGTGCGATCGAGGATCGCGACTGGCCGAGCTGCGGGAGGACTGGGAGCACGTCGAACGCTGGCGCACGGCGGCGGAGGAGATCCACGCCGATATCTGCGAGAACGGGGTCGATGACCGCGGCGTGTTCGTCCAGCATTACGAGACCAAGGCCCTCGACGCCGCGCTGCTGCTGCTGCCGCTGCTGCGCTTCCTGCCCCCGGACGACGAGCGGATCCGCAACACGATCTTCGCGATCGGCGACGAGCTGACCGAGCACGGACTGGTGCTCCGCTACCGGACCGAGGAGACCGACGACGGGATGTCCGGGACCGAGGGCAGCTTCCTGATCTGCTCGTTCTGGCTCGTATCCGCCTACTGCGAGATCGGGGAGATCGATCGCGCTCGCAACATGTGCGAGAAGGTGCTCGGGTACGCCAGCCCGCTCGGCCTCTACGCCGAGGAGATCGATCCTCAGACCGGCCGCCACCTCGGCAACTTCCCCCAGGCGTTCACCCACCTGGCGCTGATCAACGCCGTCATGCACGTCATCCGCGCCGACGAGGAAGTTGCCGTGGCGCGCTCGCCGTGGAGTGACTGGCGCTAGAACCCGCTCAGGTCACGATCGTCGCCGTGCAGGTCCAACTCACCCCCGGAGGTCCGGACGATGTCCCGTCGCTGGCGCCTCTGTGCGCGCCATTCCATCACCACGTGAGGGCCGATCCGCGGTAGCTCGAATCGCTCCGATCCCGCCACGAACCCCGCACGCCCATACAGCGAGAGCGCCGGCACGCGGGCGTTGCACCACACGAGCTGTGCGTTCTGGGCTTGCGCATGCCCGAGCAGGGCGTCGAGAACCGCTGTCGCGGCCCCCTGACCTCGGGCCTGCGGGAGGGTGGCCATGCCACGCACACGCCATGAGCCGGCGCTGCGATCATCGGGCGCGACGAACCCGACGGCGACCAGCTCCTGTCCGCTGAGCGCGCCAACCGCGAACGCGTTCGTGGGCTCGCCCCGTTCCAGTTCGGCCAACGACTGATGGGGCCGTAGAACGGCCTGCCGCATCGGCCGAGTCTGGGCGAGCGACATCTGCCGGATGACGAGCTTGGCTCCTGGCACCTCCCGGCAGGGTAGACCCGGCGAGCCGAGCTCTGAACAGGCGGTGAATTCGGGGGGTCGCTCGGGCGACAACGGCGCGGTGGCTGCGACAATCGGTTCATGGACGCGCATAGCCGGGGGTCGGTGCTGGTTGTAGACGACGAGCCTACGATCGCCGAAGTGGTGGCCCGGTACCTGGAGCGATCCGGTTATCGCACGCACATCGCCACCGACGGGCTGCAGGCGGTGGCCTCGGCCGCTCGCCACCGCCCCGATCTGGTTGTGCTGGATCTGATGCTGCCCGGACTCGACGGGCTCGAAGTGATGCGCCGGCTTCGTGATCAGGACCGTGACCGCATCGCGGTGATCCTGTTGACCGCCAAGGGCGAGGAGTCCGACCGCGTCATCGGCCTGCGCCTCGGCGCTGATGACTACGTGGTGAAGCCGTTCTCGCCGGCCGAGCTGGTGGCTCGGGTCGACGCCGTGCTGCGGCGGATCGACACCTCACCTGAGCACGAGGCACCGCTCGAGCTCGACAACATGACGATCGACCCGGGAGCTCGCCGCCTGTTCGTGAACGGGAACGAAGTTCCACTCACCCAGCGTGAGTTCGAGTTGCTGCTGTTCCTCGCCCGTCACCCGGGACAGGCTTTTTCCCGCAATCAGCTGATGGATGCGGTCTGGCAATACGCGTTCTACTCCGATACCTCGACCGTTACGGTTCACATCCGGCGGCTGCGTTCAAAGATCGAAACCGACCCCTCGTGCCCGGCTCACATCCAGACGGTCTGGGGAGTCGGCTACCGGTTCCAGCCGTGACGCACCGAACGCGGGCAGCGAGACTCTCCAGTCGTCTGCGCGCGGCGCTCGGCTCGCTCTCGCACCAGTTCGCGCTCGCGGTGGCGGTCGTGGTCGCCCCGGTGCTGGTCGCGCTCGTCGTCGTCGGGCTGCTGATGGTGGTCTCGGGCCACGCGGCGGTGCTGGTGGCAGGGATCGTGCTGGTCGCGGGCGTGCTGGCCGTGGCGGCAGCGAAACTGCTGGCCGGGGGCATTCTCCGCGATGTCCAGGCCATCCGCGACGGGCTCAACGCCGTCGGACGCGGACAGCGTGATGTCCAGATCGAGACCGGCGCGGCTGACGAGCTGGCCGAACTCGCGAGCGCCGCCAACGCGATGATCGCCCAGCTCCGCGTAGAGCAGACCGCGCGTGAGGAGTCCGACTCGGCTCGGCGGAGTCTCGTCGCCGCGGTCTCACACGACCTGCGGACACCGATCACTTCGCTGCGGTTGCTCTCGGAGGCCGTCGAAGATGAGATCGTCGACGGGGAGATGCGCCGCAGCTATCTGATGCGGATGCGGACCCACATCGACGCGCTGAGCGCGCTGATCGACGACCTGTTCGAGCTCTCGCGCCTCGAGGCAGGCGACATCCACTGGTCGCTCGAGCAGGTGCGGTTGGACCTGCTGGTGGGCGAGACCGTCGAGGCGATGCGCGTGCAGGCCGAGGCCAAGGGCGTTTCGGTGACCGCACAGCTCTCCGAGGTGGCCGGGTTCGCCCGGGCGAACCCGGAGAAGTTGCAGCGCGTGCTGTTCAACCTGATCCAGAATGCGATCCGTCATACCCCGGCCGACGGCAGTGTCGTCGTGCGGACCGAGCCGGTGGCCGATCGCATCGAGATCGAGGTCGCCGACAGCGGTGACGGCATCGCCGCCGAGGAGCGCGACCAGGTGTTCACCGCCTTCTACCTGTCTCTTATACACAT
>CAXMLR010000364.1:0-14170 GCA_964194275.1 uncultured Solirubrobacterales bacterium | reverse complement strand
GCCCAGCCGCATCCGGGTCGGCCCCATCGGGCCGTCGCCGTCGGCGGTGACCACGTTCCCCTCCGGCGTCCCGACCGCCTTCAGATCGGCGCCGGCGCAGAAGCTGCCGCCCTCGCCGTGCAGTACGGCAACCGCGGCCTCGGGATCTGCCTCAAAGGCGCGAAACGCATCGGCCAGCGCGGCGGCGCTCGCGCCGTCGACGGCGTTGCGCCGCTCGGGCCGCGAGAGCAGCACGGTGCTAACGGGGCCGTCGCGCTCCACGCGCACGCCGGTTTCCGTCATCCCGCCCCCACGGCCCGGCGCACGAACGTCCGTAATCCCGTGATCACCTCGGCGCTCGAGGGCCGGGTCCCGGCCAGCGGCGAGAGCGGCCCGACCAGGGCCTCCCCGCAGCCACCAACCAGCGCAGCCGCGATCAGCTCCGCGTTCTGCTCGGGCAGCTGACCCGCGGCGACACCGGCTCGCACCCCTTCGGCGATCAGCTCGGCATATTGCTCGCGGTAGGCGAGCCGCTCCGCATCGACGCGCGGATCGACCGGCTCGGCGATCAGCGCCCAGGCCAGGCGCGGCCGGCGCATCGCCCGCTCGGCGAAGGTCGCCAGTACGGTTTCGAGCCGGTCGGCGTAAGCAGCCTCCGGGGACATCTGCTCGGCCGCGGACTGCATCGCTCGCACCTCGCGGTCACAGACCGAGCGAAACAGCTCCACGAACAGCTCCTCCTTGGATGAGAAATGGCGATACAGCGTCCCGGCCGCCACGCCGGCGCGCTCGGCGATGGCGACCACCGACGCCGCCCCGTAGCCTCCCTCCTCGATCAGCTCCTGGGCGGCGTGCAGCAGGCGCGCGCGCGTGGGCGCGAGAAGATCCTCGGTCATCCCTTGTACGTGGAGGGTCCGAGGTCGCCGAAAGGTTCGTCGCGCTCGCGCACGGCCTGCTTGAAGCCGGCCTCTGCCGCCCGCTGCTGGAACGCGTAGCCCTCGCTGGTGTGGCGCGTCAGCCCGTCGAAGACGGTGCCCAGCAGCTGGGTGCAGTGCAGGCCCTGGGAGTAGAGCGACTGGTTGACCAGCAGTTTCATCATGCGCAGTTGGTTGAGCGGCATCTGGGCGATCCGCTGGGCCAGTGCCTCGGCGCGCTCGTCGAGCTGCGCGGAGGAGGGCGCTTCGATCGCCAGCCCCCACTCGAGCGCCTCGGAGCCCGAGAGCGAGTCGCCGGTGAACAGCAGGCGCTTGGCGCGCTGGGGCCCGAGCCGGTAGGCCCAGAGGGAGGTGGTCGGCGAACCCCAGACACGCGCCGGCGGGTAACCGATCTTCGCGTCGGCGGCGATGAGCAGCAGATCTGAGCACAGCGCCATATCGGTGCCGCCGGCGACGCAGAAACCGTGGACCTTGCAGATGACCGGCTTGGAGCAGTGAAACAGCGACATGAACGCGCGGACGTTCCGGCTCATCATCGCGAAGTCGACCATCGGGTCCCAGGTGCCCGCGGGATCATGGTTGGCCATCATCACCGCGGGATCGAGCGGCGAGCCAGGCGGGGCGAGCGGGGCGGCTCCATCCTCGGCCTCCGGCCCGAGGCCACCTTGCCCCTCGGCGCTCTGGACCAGATCGTAGCCACCGCAGAACCCTTTGCCGCGCCCCGCCAGCAGCAGTACGTGCACCGCCGGATCGAGATCGGCTCGCTCCACGCACCGCTCCAGCTCGACGGCTAGTTCCCGGGTGATCCCGTTGCCCCGGTGCGGCCGGTTCAGCGTCAGGTGGGCAACGCGGTCTGAGACCGCATACTCCACGACGCTCACGTCGGCAGCGCGCGCTCGATGATTGCCGCCGCGTCGACGCCGGGGGGCAGCGTCCCGTAGGCCCGGCCACCCTGGCCGTCCAGGCGAGCGGCGCAGAACGCGTCCGCGACGGCCGGGGGCGAGTGGCGGACGAGCAACGAGCCCTGGAGCGCCACCGCCAGCTCCTCGACCAGCCGGCGGGCGCCGAACTGCGGATCGCCGCCGGTGAACATCGCGCCGGCCCGCTCGCGCAGCTTCACCAGGTGCGCATCGAGCCGGGGGTCGGCGCCGGTGGCGAGCTCACATTCGGCCATGAACGCCGGCAGTCCTTCGGGTTCTTTGACCAGCGCGCGGAGTACGTCCAGCGCGGCCACGTTGCCCGAGCCTTCCCAGATCGAGTTCAGCGGGGAATCGCGGTAGAGCAATGGCAATCCGGATTCTTCGACGAAGCCGTTTCCCCCGAGGCACTCGAGCGCCTCGGCGGCATGAGGCGCGGCGCGCTTACACACCCAGTACTTCATCACCGCCGTCCCGAAGCGCCGGAAGGCTGCCTGCTCGGGTTCGTCGTAGCTCCGCGCCAGCCGCATCGCACTGACCGTCGCCGCCTCGGATTCGATGGCCAGGTCAGCCAGGACGTTCTCCATCGCCGGCTGCTCGGCCAGCAGCCGTCCGAACGCCAGGCGGTGACGCGCATGGTGAATCGCCTCGAGTACGCCGCGCCGCATTCCCGTGGCCGAGCCGAGCAGGCAATCCAGCCGGGTGTGGTTGACCATCCGGATGATCGCGGGAACGCCGCGACCCTCCTCGCCGATCAGGCGCCCGTGGATGCCGTGGAACTCGACCTCAGACGAGGGCAGCGACCGGGTCCCGAGCTTGTCCTTGAGCCGCTGGAACTCCATCCCGGGCCCGCGCTCAACCAGGAAGCAGCTCAGTCCGGCGGGCGCCTGGGCCAACACCAGGAAGACATCGCAGGGCGGATAGGAGCAGAACCACTTGTGGCCATGGAGCTCGTAGAGCCCGTCGCCGAGAGGCTCGGCGCGCGTGATGTTGGCCCGGACGTCCGAGCCGCCCTGGCGCTCGGTCATCGCCATGCCCGACAGCGCGCCTGACTCGTAATCGGGCTGGGTCAGCCGCGGCTCCCATTCGGCCGCCAGCTCCGGGGCGCCGTCGCGCAGCGCGGGAACAGCGGCGTAGGTCATCGAGACCGGACACATCACACCCGCGTTGGCGTTGCTCCACAGGGAGAACAGGGCGGCGCGCACCACGTGGGCGCCGGGCTTCTGCTCACGCCACGGCAGACCGTGGATCCCGCGTTCGACCGCCCCGCGCAGCAGCCAGTGCCAGGACGGGTCGAGCTCGACCTCATCGACCCGGTTGCCGTAGCGGTCGTGCGTCCGGAGAATCGGCAGGTTGCGCTCGGCCCGCAGGCCATGCTCGTGCGCCTCCACACCGCCCGCCACGGTCCCGGCCTCGTGCGCTCGATCGACCCCCCACCCCCCGCCCTCACGTTCCAGCGCCTCCCGCAGCGCCAGGTCTACCTCGAACAGATCGACCGGCTGCAGCGGCGGCGGCTGGTTGCGGACCTCTCGGGCGGGATTGGTGACGTCGATCGTGGCCATCGGGCTCCTGTTCGCTTGCCGCTCGCACTCGCGGGGGCGTGAATCCTGATTCACAATCGTAATGAATAGGGATTCACTGTGCAAGGCGGCTCCTGCCCGCGCCGACGAAGGTTCTCACCAACGTCCCGGTGAGCTCGGGTCGCTCCCACATCGGCGAATGCCCGCAGCCCTCCACGCGTTCGACGGTCACGTCTGCCAGTCCGTCGAACGGTGCCAGCGCGCCCGCGTCGACGCGCTGATCCTCGACTCCGAAGATCACCAGCGCGCGGATCCCCAATGCGGCGACGCGGTCGGCCAAAGCTCGCTCCGTGAGGTACGCGTCAAGGGCCGCTGTGGCACCCGAGAACGCCGGGTGGGACGTGCGCCCCAGATCCTCGATGAACACTTGCGGGACTTCGAAGCCTGGCGCGAACGCTGAGCGCAGCCCCGCTCGGCGCTCACGGCCGCCCATCAATTTCCACGCCAGCTCGCCGATGAGCGGCCGGCGCAGAGCCCGCTCGGCCGTGGACGGCTGCCTGCTCTGGAGCGTCGGAGGGGAGTTGATCAGGACGAGCGATTTCACGAGCGCGGGTTCATGCTCGGCGAGGGCGACGGTGACCGACCCCCCGAGCGAGTGGCCAACCAGCGTCGCTTTCGGCACCCCAGCCGCGCTCAACGCCTTCGCCACCCCACGGGCCTGGTCTCAATCCCGTAGCCGTCCGGGGGTTGAGGCGGCGGTGAATCACCGAAGCCGAACAGATCGACTCGAACGATCCGAAAGTGATCGAGCAACAGCGGGACCAACCTGTCCCAAACGCGAAGCGACTCACACAGGCCGTGGACGAGGACGAGCACCGGAGCCTTGGCGGGCCCCTCGACGAGGGTGTTAAGCTCGCGGCTCAGGCCGCCTTCAGGCTCTGCTCGGCCACTCGATCGGTCGCGTCCTTGGTGCCGCCGAGTAGCCGACGTGAGAGCTGGGCCCGGCGGAAGAACAGCGGCGCGTCGTGCTCCCACGTGGCGCCGATACCTCCGTGGACGTTGATCATCGAGCGAGCGGCGAAGTCGAGTGCGTGTCCTGCCTCCGAACGCGCTGCACTGGCCGCCAACGGGAATTCCTCGGGTTTTGACTTGCGCGCCCAACCGGCGTAGTACTCGAGGCCACGAGAATTCTCCTGCAGACGCAGCACCTCGGTGAGCTCGTGTTTGAGCGCCTGATAGGAGCCGATCGCCCGCCCGAAGGTGAACCGCTCCTTCGCATACGCGACGCTTACTTCCAGACAGGTCTGCACCGCGCCCAGTGACTCGGCCGCGATCAGCGCGTGGGCAAGGTACCAGGCATCCGCGAGCACGTCGGGACCGGCGGCGAGCCGGCGTCCCTTTGCTTCGGAGAGAGTCACGTGCGCGAGCGAGCGAGTGGCGTCATACCGGGTCAGCGCTTCGACGCTGACCCCGTGCGCACCGGCCTCGACCGCCGCCGCGACGGGCGAACCGTCGTCCGTCTCGCCGACCACCACCAGCAGGTCGGCTCCGGGCGCGTCGGGAACGAAAGCGACAGTACCCTCCAACACGACCTCGTCCCCGCTCACCTTCGCGGCCGGCGGCCGGTCCCGGCGCGCCCCCGCACGCGGTTCGACCGTCCATCCAGGCTCGAACTCGCTGGGTGGCCGCGCCGGCAGATAGGCGGGCCGCAGTTCGCCGGCGGCGATCGCCTGGAGCGTCTGGTCTCCGGCCGCATTGAGGATCGCCGTGGCGGGCAGCATTCCCAACAGCGGAACCCCGGCCAGCGCACGACCGCACTCCTCGGCGACCAGTAATCCCTCGAACGCGTCAAGCCCCGCGCCGCCGTGCTCCTCGTCGATCAACAACCCGGGCCAACCGGCCTCGACTGCCGTCGGCCACAAGTCGGGCAACGCCGCCGGATTCTCCATCGCCTCACGTGCCGCCTCGATCGTCCTGAACCGGCCCAGGGCGCCTCGCGCGGCCTCGCGCAACAGCACCTGTTCGTCTGTCAGAGCAAAGTTCATCGGGCCACTGCCTCCTTCTCCTTGACCCGGAGCTCGCTGAACGGGATGCCCTTGTCGAGCCGGGGCTCGGGCGGCAGGCCCAGGACCCGCTCGCCGATCGTGTTGCGCAGGATCTGTTCGGTGCCCCCGGCGGACTTCAGCCCCGGCAGGAACGAGATCAGATAGCTCCAGTCGCTGTCGGCGTCGAGTGCATCAGGTCCAACGACGTCGGCTCCGAGCTCGGTGGCAGCGATCGCCGCGTTGACCAGCGTGACCTTGGCCAGCCCCGCCTCCGGGCCGGGAATCTGCCCGCGGGCGAGCGCCGTCAGCGCCCGGTACCCGTTGAACCGCACGGCCAGCAGCTCGGTGATGATGTTGCCGAGCCGCAGTCGAACATCAGCGTCTTCTCGTGCCGCCGGGTCAGCAGCCACCGTCGCGGCCAGCTGCGACGAGGAGCCGAATGACTCCGAACCGAAACCGATCGTCAGGCGCTCGAACATCAGCACGGTCAGCGCAGTGCCCCAGCCATTACCGACACCACCGACTACCGCGTCCTCATCGAGGACGACGTCGTCTAAGAACACTTCGTTGAACTCAGCTTCTCCGGAGATCTGTCGCAGCCCGCGGACCGTCACCCCACTCGCGTCCATCGGGACGATGAACATCGTGAGGCCCTTGTGCTTTGGCACGTCGGCGTCGGTCCGGGCCAGCAGCAGGCCGTAGGAGGCGAACTGAGCGTTGGTCGTCCAGACCTTTTGGCCGTTCAGGGTCCACGTGCCATCCCCGCCGCGCCGCGCGCGCGTCTGCACGGCAGCAAGGTCTGACCCGGCGCCCGGCTCGGAGAACATCTGGCACCAAACCTCGTCGCCGTGCAGCATCGGGCCGAGGTATCGGCTCTTCTGCTCATCGCTTCCGTGGGCAATCAGACACGGGCCGAGCATTCCAATCCCGATCACATCGAGGATTCCAGGGACCCCGGCGCGGCCGATCTCCTGATTGACCGTGACCTGCTCGATCGGTCCCATTCCGCGGCCACCGACCTCCTGTGGCCAGGTGACGCCGGCGAGCCCGGCCTCGGCCAGCCGCCGCTGCCAGGCGCGCCGAGCGTCGATGTAGTCCTTGTCCTCATAGGAGCCCGAGCGAGGCGGCGCCTGCTCCTTGTTCGCCTCGAGCCAGGCCCGCACTTCGTCCCGATAGGCGGACTGCTCAGGCGTGTCGTTCAGGTCCACGTTCGTCTCCTTGGGGCGGTGAATCCAGATTCACGGCGATTCTACTGCACGGGTAAACGTGCGAATTCATCCGCCGGTGAGGCCGCGCTCGCTACCTGAGCAGTCGCTTGTGGCGCCCTGGATCGTCTCGTTCGGTCTCCCTCGGACAGGCACGCGTCCGTCATCACCGCCGGGCAGGATCACCGCTCCCGGAAATGAAGACGGGGTCAGTCACGCTGGGCGCCGGCCGGGGGGTTCACGCCATGCCCGGAACAGACGCCGCCGATGACCGACACGACCTCCTCTACCTGCTTTACGGACATGGTCGGGCTGATCGGGATCGCAAGGTGCGTGCGCACCAAGTCCTCAGTTGCCGCCAGGTCCGCGTCCGCGCCGTAGGAGAGCATGGCCGGCTGGCGGTGGATTGGCGCTCGGTAGTAGACCCGGTGACCGATCCCCGCCGCCTGAAGGGCGCGGGCAATCGCCTCACGACGCTCGTGACGGATCACGAACAGGTGCCAGGCCGGGCGTGAGCCCTCGGCTGCCACCGGGACCGTCACGTGGTCCTCGAGACCGCACTCACGGTAGAGACGGTCGACCTCGCGCCGTGCTGCCGCCCATGCGTCCAGCTCCGGCAGGCAGATCCGCAGCATTGCGGCCTGGAGCTCGTCGAGCCTCGAGTTGTAGCCGGCCACCTGGTAGGTGAAGCCATCGCGCGAGCCGTGTGCGCGCAGGAGCCGCGCGCGATCCGCCAGCTCCTCGTCGTCGGTCGCGATGGCGCCGCCGTCACCCAAGCACCCGAGGTTCTTGGAGGGATAGAAGCTGAACGTCGCTAGGCGGCCAAGCGATCCTGCTGGCTTCCCCCGGAGGGTGCTTCCAGCCGCCTGCGCCGCATCCTCGACGACGGGAATCCCCAGCTCCCTCTCGAGCTCGTCGGCGGGGGCCGGGTTCCCGAACAGATCCACCGCGATGATTGCCTTCGTGCGCCGCGTGAGCGCCGCGCGCACTGTCTCGGTGCTCACACACGCGGTGTCGAGGTCGACGTCGCAGAATACCGGCGTGGCGCCGGTCGGCACGATCGCCTCGGCGCTTGCGAAGAACGTAAACGAAGGCACGACCACCTCGTCGCCCGGCCCCACTCCGAGTGCGAGCAGGGCGATCGTGATTGCGTCCGTGCCGTTCGCGACGCCGACGACGTGGCGGACGCCGAGGTAGGCGGCGAGCTCGCGTTCGAAGCTGGCCACCTCGTGACCGAGAATGTAGGTGCCGCTGGCGAGGACGCGGCGGAACGCTGCCTCGAACCGGTCCCGCAGCGGTGCCGTTGCCGACGAGATATCGAAGAGTGGGATTGACATCGAGGCGCAGCGTACCGACGGCTCGGTTGTTGAACCTGCGACAGCGGGGTGGTGGTGCGTTGCGTGCGCTGATCAGGATCCGGCAGAATGGCCTACGTGCCGGGCTACGTCGACATCCACGCACATGTGCTTCCGGGGGTCGACGATGGGCCACCCGATCTCGACGCCGCCATCGAGATGGCGAGAACGGCCACCGAAGCCGGAACCGCCGTGCTCGCGGCGACGCCGCATCTGAGCGCCGACTTCCCCGCGGTCCGCGTCGACGAGCTGGCCGCGCGGTGCGAGGAACTCCGCGGCGCGCTCACAGATGCGGGAATCATTCTGAGGCTCGTCTTGGGCGCGGAGGTGTCGCTCGTGTGGGCACTCGAGGCGACGGACGACGAGCTGGCGCTTGCTACGTACGGCCAGCGGGGCACCGACGTGCTGATCGAGACGCCCCGGCGCAGCATCGCCGGCCTCGGCCGCCTCCTCTACAGCCTGTCCTCGAGGGGAGTGCGGATCACACTTGCGCACCCAGAGCAGAACCCGGATTTCCAACGTAACCCGGCCATGCTCGAAGAGCTCGTCGGCGAGGGCGTGCTGCTGCAGGTCAACGCCGAGTCACTGCTCGGGCCGTCGCGGCGCTCGCCGGCGAGCCGTCTTGGCCGCGAGCTGTGCCAACGTGGGATCGCACACGCAATCGCCTCCGATGGCCACCGTGCGGCGTCGTGGCGCCCGGTGGGCCGGCTGGCGGAAGCGGCCCGAGCGGCCGAGTCACTGGTCGGGCGAGAGCAGGCCGGCTGGATGCTCGCCGCCGCCCCCGCGGCGATCGTCGCGGGCGTGGAGCCGCCCGAGCGGCCGCTGCTCCCGGCCACTCGCCGGCGCACCCCGCGGCTGCCACGTTTCTGGGGCGCAAACGCCTCCTCGTGAGTCGGCCCGTCAGCGCCCCAACACCAGTGCCAGGCTCGAGACGCGACCATCGAGCTTCGTCGGCCACGGCAGCTCGCCCACCGGGAGCACCGCGATCGGCCAGCCCTCACGGATCAAGCGACGGACGGCGAGATATGGGCCCAGGATCAGCTCCCCCTCCTCCCATAGCCGGTGCCCCCGGGGGAAGTAGTCGTGCAAAAGGATCACGCCGCCGCGGCTCAAGCGCGAGAGCGCAAGCGGTAGCTCACGATAGACATTTCCCGCGGAGTGGTCGCCGTCGAGGAAGATGAAGTCGAACATGTCCGGAGCGCTTTCCAAGTAGGCGAGCGAGCTGGCAACCACAAACTCCACCGGCGCCAGGTCGCGAACAATCTCCTGCGGCGGATGCGGTGCCCCAAATCGCGCCCAGTACAGCCCGTTGGGATCGTTCACATCCACGACGTCGACGGTCGTGATCCTGGCTTGCGAGCGAGCCAGAGTCGCGGCGAGTGCCAGCGTCGAGGACCCAACATGCGTGCCGACCTCCAGCACACGCCGAGGTTCCAGGTGGGCCGCCAGTGCACTGATCGCGCGTCGGTCACCGGGATTCACGCCCCCCACGTTGTGCGTGAGGCCACTTCGGCGAATCCGCTCGTCGACCGACTCCAACAGCACATGGTCAGCCCGATCGAAGACGAAGCTCGTATCGAGCGCCGGACGGGGCTCGGTCGGCTGAATCGAGGCCCTCGGCAGCCGCGCCAAAGCTATCGATTCGACCGCCAGGCTCATGAGACGCCGGTCGAGCGCCCATCTGAGCGCCTTTCTGAGGCGCACCGGCAGCGCGCGGCGAATGAGCCCTCGCATCGGCGCGGAGCATAGTGTCCCAGACGCGTCCGTTTCCGCCGGGCGTCTCGAGCCACCACGCATCGCCCCGCGGATCTAGAGTATCCGGCGATGCACAGCGGCATGATCACTCGCCATCGCCTCGGTGTGCTGGCGATCACCGACGCCGGATGGGCCGACTTCGTCGTTCGGCGTCCGAGCGCGTCCGCATTCCATCATCCGGCCTGGGCGGCACTGCTGGGCGAGTGCTATCGCTTCCGCTCGAGGGCAGTCACAATGCTCGACGACGACGGTTCTATCCTCGCCGGTCTGCCGCTGGTCGAGATCGGTCCCAGCGGGCGGCGGCGCTGGGTCTCGCTTCCTTTCACCGATCGCTGCGGCCCGCTGGCGCTAGACGCCGCGACATCCACGGAGTTCGCCGCGCTGCTCGCCGACACGCGCAGCGAGCTCGGTGTGCAACGCATCGAGATACGCGACCGTGTTCCGGGTGGCGGATGGACGACCGAGCAGGGGCACTGGCACCAGCTCGAGCTCGGTCCAGACCCCGAAGCGATCTACGCGCGCTTTCACAAATCTCGCGTGAAGGGTCCGATCCGGCGCGCGTTTCGGGAAGGCGTGCTCGTCGAACGGGGGCAGACGGCGCACGAACTCTGCGACGTGTTTTACGGTCTGCACGTGATGACCCGCCGGCGACTTGGCGTGCCGGTCCAGCCGCATCGCTTCTTCGAGTTGCTCTGGAAGCGCATGCTGGCTCCGGGGCTCGGCTTCGTCCTGATCGCCAGGCGTGATGGGGTGCCGATCGCCGGGGCGGTGTTCCTGACCGCGTACGGAAGGGTGACGTACAAGTACTCGGCCTCCGATCGTCGCTTCGGCACGCTCGGCGCTACGCAAGCGGTGCTCTGGCGAGCGATCGAGCAGAGTTGCCTCGAGGGGGCGCGCGATTTCGACTTCGGACGAACCGAGCCGGGCAACGACGGGCTGCGAGCGTTCAAACTCGGGTGGGGAGCGCGCGAGGAGCCGCTGCATCACACGAGCCTCGCCGCCGGGCCGCCAAGCGCCCGCGGCGACTCCAAGCACACGATGCTGAAGGCGCTCATCCGCCACACGCCGGCCTGGACCGGCCGCGCGATCGGCGCGCTCGGCTATCGCTACACCGCTTGATCCGACGACCGTGGACCGTATCGTGCTCAACTTGCTGGCATGCCCGAGGTGCGGCGCAGAGTTGACCCTGTCCGGCGAGCAGGCCGACCGCATGCGGATCGCGACAGGCACGCTCACGTGCACGACGTGTGCGCACAGCTATGCGATCGTCAACGGAGTACCGCGTCTCAACGAGGAGCTCGCGGCTCATCAGTTGCTCGGCGTTGCTCGGACTTTCGGCTACGAGTGGGAGGCCCATCATCGTGGTGAGTTCGAAGACGAGACGCTGTTCGGCCGGACCCGCGAGCAGGACTGGGAGATGGTCCTTGACGGCATGGGCATAAGCGAGGCGGACGTGCGGGGAGCGGTGGTGCTCGACGCGGGGTGCGGGTCGGGGAGGTTCTGCCAGCTGTTCGCGGACCATGGCGCGTCGCTGGTGATCGGCGTGGACATGAACGACGCGGTGGACGCTGCGGCGCGATCGTGCAGCTCCTACGCGAACGTCCACATAGTGCAGGCGAACATTTTCGCCCTCCCGTTCAAGCCCGGGAGCTTCGGCCATATCTGGTGCAACGGTGTCCTCCACCACACGCCCGATCCAGCCGGCGCGCACCGCTCCCTGGCCGGGCTGGTCGCGCCGAGCGGCGTGCTCTACGTGTGGGTGTATCCGAAACGCTTCAGCCCGTTCAACCTGGTCAAGCGAATTTTCGACCTGGTCGGCGTCTCCCGCCTGCCACCGCGGGCACTGCAGCTCGTCGCAAACCTCCTGTCCTATCCATCGATCGCGGCGCTCTGGCTCTACCGCGGTGTGCGCTCGCTTCCAGGGCTGGGCCCACGCACGAAATGGGGGGAGCGGACAGTCCGCCCGCGGACGCTGACCGAGCTTCGACTAACGTGGTTCGACACCATCTCGCCCGAATTCGACTCGACCCACACCGAGGACGAGGTGATCGGATGGTTCCGCGAGGCGCATTTCCAGGAGATCGCGACGCTCGAGGAGCCGAAGATCGGCGTGCGCGGAGTCGCCCCGGCCGCCTCCCTCACCGCGCCGTGAGCCGGGAGCGCCGCCGTCCCCTGACCACGCGGGAGCACGTCGATCCCAAGGCTCGGGTCCTCGTCGTGACGAGTGGGTGGCCGCATCCCGAGAACCCCGGGCACTGCGTGTTCATCCAGCGAGAGATGGAGTCGCTGAGCGCCCTCGGCGTCCGCTACGAGGTGCTGTTCATTCGGGGTTACCAATCGAAGCTGGCCTACGTGGTGGCGGCCGTCCGGCTGTTCGGGATGAACTTCCGCCGTCGCCGCCACTCCCTTGTGCACTGTTACAGCGGCGAGGCGGCGCTGCCCGCAGCGTTCTACCGGCGTGCGCCGCTACTCGTCACGTATCTCGGTGGGGATCTCCTCTATGACTCAGCCCGACGAGATGGGCGCGTCTCGCTCGTGGGACGCGCCAGGTGCTGGATCATCCGTGCGCATTCGCGCGTTGCATCGGCGACGATCACCAGGTCGCGGGAGATGGAGGCGACGCTGCCGAGCGGCGTGCGGCGGCGTAATCACGTAATCCCGCACGGCGTGGATCTCGAGCTGTTCCACCCCGTCGATCGCGCTCGCGCACGGGCGCAGCTCGGCTGGAGCGAATCCGAGCGGGTAGCGTTGTACGCCGCGAATCCGGCAGAGGAGCGCAAGCGCTACCCGCTCACGACGGCGGTCGTGAAGCACGCGAACGCGGTGCTCGGCAACGTCCGCTTGGCCGTCGCTCACCGGATCGACCCCGAGCGGATGCCGATCTACATGAGCGCCGCCGATTGCCTCGTACTCCTGTCGCGGATGGAAGGGTCATGCAACGTGGTCAAGGAGGCGCTGATGTGCAACCTGCCGGTCGTCGCAACCGCCGTCGGTGACAACCCCGAGCTGCTCGATGGCGTGCACCCCTCCTTCCTCGTCGAGCCGACGACCAACTCCGCGGGCGCGGCCCTTATCGCGTGCCTGGAGCGGCCCACTCGGAGCAACGGCCGCGAGCGCTCGCAACGATTGAATGCGACTGCGCTCGCAGCGAGGGTCCTAACCGTCTACCGGAGCCTCATGTCAGATCGCGCGGCTCCGGCGGATCTCGCTCAGGTCGCTGAGCCTGACCTCGGTCCGCTGAGGCGTTCGCGCGCCTGATCGAGCTCGCGTTCGAGGCGTCCGAGATGTTGCTCGAGGCGCGTCCGTTCGTGCGCCTGTGCGTCTGCCGTCGAGTTAGCGTTGGCGAGGGAGCTTCTGAGATCCTCGATCAGCGCCTGCAGTCCCGGGGCTTCGCGTCCGCCCGCCGAGGCTGCGGGTGCAAGCGGGACTTCGCGCTGTGCCTCCAGGCGCTCCTTCAGCCCGGCGATCTGCTCGCTGAGCGCCGCGACCTCGGCGGTCGAGCCGCGTAGCTGACGTTCAACCTCGTCGCGCTCGGAACTCGCCTCGCGGAGAGCCACCGTGAGCTGGCGCACCTCGGCGAGCTCCCGTTCCAAGATGACGCCCTGATCAGCGTGAAGCTCTTCCGCCTGGTCCCGGACGCGGGCGATCTCCTGCTCTGCTCTCGCCGCGCGCTCTGCCGTTGCCGCCGCCGCCTCGCTCGCGGCGGTGAGCTTGGCCGCCAGGTCGCTCGTCCGCTCCTCGAGCGCGGGAGGCTCCTCAACGAGCCGACCGACGAGCTCACTAGCTTCGGCCAGCGAGTCCAGCGCGCGTTCGCGCACCCGCTCCAACTCCTGAACGCGCATCGCAGCGTTGTCCCGCTCAGTAGCCGCGCTCTCGCGCTCGGCGGCCCCGCGCTCGCGCTCGGCTTCGAGCTGGCGAGCCAGATCGGCTGCTCGCCGCTCCAGCGAACCAGCCTCCCTCTCCAGAGCGTCGAGTGCGTCTTCTTGTCGCCTCTGCGCTTCCTCGCCCCTGGAGACCAGATCAGCGAGCTCGCTGGCACGGGCGCCCGCGGCTTGCACCTCCCCGGCAAGCCCGCCCAGCCGAGTCTCGAGCTGCGTAACCCAATCCTGCAACCCGGAAGCGGTTGCCGAAGCATCAGCCGAGAGCTCAATCGCCGCCGCGACGCGGGCCGAAGACACTTCGTGGACAACTTCGATCTCGTGCTCGAGCCCCTCCAAACCCTCGCGCTGGCGCTCGAGCACCTGCTCGGCCCCGACGACGCGCTCAGCCAGACGCTCTGCGCGGTCCCCGGCGGACCCGCTTGCTCGGGCCAGCGACTCGATCTGCTCCGACAACGCCGCAGCGCCGTCCTGGAGTGCGGTGACCGCAGCCTGCGCCTCGTCAAGCCGGGCCTGCGCCTCCTCCCTCACGCGCTCGAGGTCCCCCTCCAGGACCCCCTCGCGCGAACGCGCCAGCTCGA
>CAXMLR010000363.1:0-4679 GCA_964194275.1 uncultured Solirubrobacterales bacterium | reverse complement strand
AGGTGGCCTCCGACGGCGGCATCTTCACGTTCGGCGATGTTCCGTTCCTCGGTTCAGGGTCGATGCATCTCACCAACCCGTCGTCGGGCTGGCCGAGTCGGCCACTGGCAACGGCTACTGGTTGGTGGCCTCCGACGGTGGCATCTTCAGCTTCGGTGACGCCGTCTTCTACGGCTCGGTCGGGCGATTGGCGCTCAGCCGGCCCGTGACCGGAATCGGCTACCAGCCCCGAACCCGCCTGTCGTGAACACGTTCTTCGAATGGCTCATGCGTCATCCGTCGTAGAAGGACGGTTCGTGCAGTCCGACGAGCCTCCTATCACGCCGAGTCCGAGCCCGCTCGACCGCCTCTGCAGAAAGCTGGTTTGACGCCGAGGTCGGACGGATCCGCTGGGCCAGGTCGCGCCGCCCGTAATGGCACTGCAGGAAGAAGCGGCCAGGGTCACCGGGACCAGATGGCAGTCGTCGATGCCAGACGTCGGACACGAAGAGCACGACGTCGCCGGCGTTGGCCACGAGGGGCACAGACGGTCGGCCATCCCATTCGAGGCTGTCGTCGGCTAACCGTGCATACGGTGGCGTTTGGCCCGAGGTGTGGCTACCGCCGAGAACCCCGGTGGGGCCGGCTTCCATAGGGCAGTCGCGCAACAGGATGTGAGCGGCGATGGCGAAGATCGGATACGGAATCCGGACGTCCCAAGGGATCCCCGGATCCCTCGGTATGTGAGGGCCGCTGTCGATATGCCAGAAGCGGCCGCCATGGTCACTCTCGTCCGGTGGCTGGCGCCAGGCCGTGTTGGCGATGACGTGGCAGTCCTCTCCGAGGAGTGGCTCGATCACCTCGAGGATGACCGGGTTGGCGATGGCGCGCTGGGCCAGTTCACTACGGTTCAGCATCTCGTAGCGGAACGGCTGCCAATGGTCGACGGAGCGATTGGCTACGCGCTCGTCGGGCGGATACTCAGCGAATACGCGGTCGATGTCGGCGCCGAGCGCGGTTACCTCATCGGCCGTGAACACTGCTGCCAATATGGTGAAGCCGTCCGACTCAAGGCGCCAGCTGGCGGCCGGGGCAGGGTCGGTTCGGACGCGCAAGTAGCCCTTGGTGCGTGCGATCACGGTCAGATTCTGCCGCGCGACTGGTCACCGCGCGCTTGGGGGGAGTTCCTGTGTCAGTTTCAGGTAGGCGGCGCCGCGTGGTGAGAGGCGATAGCCGATCTTCAGGCTGATCGTGAGACCGAGATTCTTGAGCTTGCGCACATCGGTCTTGAACGGCAGCGTCTCCCGTCCGAAAGCGGCGGCCAGATCGGCCGCTCGAACCTCCGGCCGTGATGCGATCGCATCGAGGGTGGCGCGGGTCCAGGGGCCGTGGTCGCTGGCCCGATCCAGGCGGGCCAGCCTCCGTTGCAGGTCAGCCACGTCGTCGGCACCCAGCCCTTCGGTCGCGGCCAACTCGCGGCGCGGGTCCGGGCCGGCCAGGGCATGAAACTTGATCCGATAGACGGGCAGGTCAAGGGTGCCGCGGAGGTCATCGACGAGGGCGCGAGCTGACGGATAGCCCGACGATCTCGCCTCCGTATCGCGGATCCCGGCGGGATTCACCACGTCGATAACGTCGACCATGATCATGCCGCCGGGCGTGCGGTAGCGGCCGCCCACTTTCACTTGCAGCCGACGCCATCGGCGGAACGTCATCGTGACCGAACCATCCGCGATCAGCGGCCAGAACCGCATCTCGAAGAGCATCTGACCAGGCTAGAGATCACCGGCCGTGAGCACCTCGACGACCGGCACGGCCCCGGCTAGACCGGGGTCGCCGCGCTCCGTTCGGGCAGCCCGGCCAGCGCCGCGATCTGCTCGTACGAGCGCAGCCGGTCAGCCTGGTCGTAGACCATGGTGGTGACCATCAGCTCGTCGGCGCCGGTGGCAGCCAAGAGATCCTCCAGCTGCCGCCGCACCGTATCGGGGTCCCCCAGGACCTGGCTGGCCCGGCGGGATTCGACGATCCTGCGCTCGGACGGCAAGAAGTGATATTCGGCCGCCTCCTGCGGGGTTGGGAGCGGCCCGGGCCGGCCGCTCCGAAGACGAACGAACGAGAGGATTCCCGGAGCAGCCAGTCGCGCCGCCTGCTCGTCGCTCTCGGCGCAGATGACCGATACGCCGATCATGGCATAGGGCTGCTCGAGCACGGTCGACGGACGGAAGGTCTCACGGTAGAGGCGGAGCGCCGGGATGGTGTTCTCGGCGCTGAAGTGGTGGGCGAAGGCGAAGGGCAGCCCGAGCAGGCCCGCCACCTGGGCGCTGTACCCGCTGGAACCGAGGAGCCAGATCGATGGCATGTTCCCCCGGCCCGGGACGGCGGTGATGGCGCGGTAGGGGTGTTCCTCGGGGAAGTCGCCGCTGAAGAAGCCGAGCAGGTCCATCAGCTGCTCGGGGAAATCGTCCGCCGACAGCGCATCGACACTGCGCCGCAGGGCGGCGGCGGTCACCGGGTCGGTCCCCGGCGCCCGGCCGATGCCGAGATCGATCCGGCCCGGATGGAGCGCCTCGAGCATCCCGAACTGCTCGGCTACCACCAGCGGCGTGTGGTTCGGCAACATCACTCCGCCCGACCCGACCCGGATGCGGGCGGTGGCCGAGGCCAGATGGGCGATCAGAACGGCTGGCGCCGAGCTGGCGATGCCCGGCATGTTGTGGTGCTCGGCCAGCCAGTAGCGTCGATAGCCCCACGCTTCGGCATGCCGCGCGAGGTCGAGCGTGTTGCGGAGCGCGTCCGCGGCGGTGCCGCCCTCGACGATCGGCGACAGGTCGAGGACAGAGAGAGGGATCATCCGTAGAACTCGCGTTTGATGCGCCTGTCCGGCACGCCGAGCGCCTTCAGGTCGGCGAGGACGCTCTCGAGGAACCGGGGCTGCGGGGTGGCGCCGGCTGCCTTGGCCGCGGCCAGATCCCACTTGGAGATGCCGGGGCCGCACACGTAGACGAGGCACTCCGTCGGGCTCGGAATCGCGTCTTGCAGCAGCGTCCGATCGACCCGTCCGTTCCGCACGTTCGGGCCGAACACGCGGGCGTCCTCTTCGCGCGTCAGCGTGTGCAGCAGCCGCAGCCGGTCGGGATGCTGCGCGGACAGCCGCGTCAGCTCGTCGCGGAAGATGATGTCGGCCCACGTCTTGTTCGAGTAGAGGAACGTGTGGCGCAGCTTCGGATGGTGAACCAGCGCGAACTTGAGCATCGAGAAATTCGGCACGCTCCCGGATCCGGCGCACACGTGGACGATGTGATCGGTCTCCCCGTCCACGTTTGGCCCGAGCGTGTACGGACCGGTGAACCCGGTGACCACGAGCCGCATGCCGCGCACGGTGCGCTTCACGAGCAGCGGCGACAGCAGCGGCGGAAACGGTGTCGAGCCGGACACGTAGCGCTCTTCCTTGACGGTGACCGCCAGATACCGCTCGTGCGGCGCGGAGCACATCGAGTAGGCCCGCGGCGCCTCCCGCTTGCCTTTCAGATCTTCGAGGAACGACGTGAAGCGCTCGAGCGACTCGAACTGGTGCGGATCGACGGTGAGAAAATGTCCGGCCAGGTACTCGAGGCGATCGTTGCCGGTGAAGAGCACCAGCGTCGTGGTGTCCGGCGTCTCGACGACGACATCGGCGACCATCACCTCCATCTCCTTGATCCGGCGTGATGTGGGCTCCACGGCCGGCTCAGGCGAGCGGCGACGTGCAGAACGCGCAGCGGCGTGCCGCGATCGCCACGTCGCTCAGGCACTCCGGGCACTTCTTCGTCGCCGGGTCTGGCGGCACCTCGCCGCGCTTCAGACGCGCCATCAGACTGTTCACCGGCAGCACCACGAAGAAATAGACCACGACCGCCATCATCAGAAACGCAATCAGCGCGTTCATGAAGTCACCGACGAGCAGCTTGCTGCCGTTGACGTCGATCGCCATGCGGGAAAAGTCCGGCGAGCCGGCGATCGCGGCGATGAGCGGCGTCAGCAGATCCTTCACCAGCGCCGTGATCACCGCTGCGAACGCCGCGCCCATGACGACGGCCACGGCGAGATCCAGCACGTTGCCGCGCAGGATGAATTGCTTGAAACCTTTCATGCCGACCTCCTTGTTTTATGGCTTCGTATGCGCCGGGCCGCTGAATGCGAGTGGCGGCAGCCCCTGCTCGATGGCCGCGCGCTGCCCCTCCAGCCACGGCGGGAGCACGAGCGTCTCGCCCAGGCGCGCGGCGTCTTCGTCGACGGCGAAGCCCGGGCCGTCGGTCGCGAGCTCGAACAGCACGCCGCCCGGCTCCTTGAAGTACACCGACTTGAACCAGAAGCGATCGATCATCGGCGTCGGCTGCGCGCCCGCCGATGCCACGCGCGCCCGCACCTCCGCCTGGTGCGCCTCGTCGTCCACGCGCCAGGCCAGATGGTGCACGCTGCCCGCGCCCCAGGCGCCCCGCCGCGCTTCCGGGGCGTCTCGCACGTCGACGACGCCGGAGGAGTCGCGGAACCCGAAGCGGGTCCACCCGTTCTCAGTCGCCAGCTGCTCGAAGCCCAGCACCGTCGTCAGAAACGTGGCGGGCGTCGAGGCGTGGCGTTCCCACAGCTGCGCGCCGTGCAGACCTCGAATCTGCTGGGCGTGCGGCACGGGACTGCCGTCCCAGCTGTCTCTTATACACATC
>CAXMLR010000362.1:0-2322 GCA_964194275.1 uncultured Solirubrobacterales bacterium | reverse complement strand
CGCGTCGGCTGCGACGTCGGGCAAGCGGTGGCTGGGTTCGCGTCCGTGCAGGCAGTGCTCGCTGCCCTGTACCGGGGAGGGGCGCCGCCGGTCGTCCACGTCTCGCCGCTGCGGGCGATCATGACCCTGAAGACAATCCTGTGGGCGGCGCGCGCTCGGCCCGACGTGTGGACGGGTACCCACGTGCGCTCGCGCGAGCGCCTGGTTGACAGCGGCTACCGGACGGCCGATGGGTACGTCACGCTCGACTTCGCTCCCGGGGCGCAGCAGAGCTGGCTGCACTTCACGGGCGCCCTCGAGCTCGAGGCCGAAACCATCGCCGCGTTACGCCCGCGCTGGTATGAGACGGTGGGCTGGGGTGACGACGTCGACGTCGCCCGTCCGATCTACGAGGCGCGCCTCGCCACGCTCACCTCCGAGCAGGCGGTGCAGCTGATCCGGCAGTCCGGCGGGTCCTCGGTCCCATTCCTCTCACCGGCGCAGTGCCTCGCCCATCCCCAGGCCCGAGCCGTGGGGCTGCCCCGGTCGCTCGAGGATGGGCTCCCGTGGCGGATGACCGCTGAGCCAGGCGCTGCGCCACCGCGCGGCGGCGTCGATCCGACCGACGGCCCGCCGCTCGCGGGAGTGCGGGTCATCGACCTCGGCGTCGGTGGCGTCGGGCCGTTCGCGGCCACGCTGCTCGCCTGGCTGGGGGCCGACGTGGTCAAAATTGAGGCCCCCAACGAATTCATCATGACCGTCCGGCCGACCGCCGGTGACATCAGCACCACCTATCTCGCGCTCAACCAGGGCAAGCGCTCGGTCACGCTCGACCTCAAGCGGGCCGACGACTTGGCGCTCGCCCGCGAACTGGTGGCCGGCGCGGACGTCGTGTTGGAGAACTTCCGCCCCGGAGCACTGGACCGCCTTGGCCTGGGTTTCGAACATCTCCGAACGTTGAACCCGGCGATCATCTACTGCTCGGCCACCGGCTTCGGCTGGGACGGTCCGCTGGCCAAAGAGCCCTGCACCGATCCGCACATGCAAGCGTTCAGCGGCTTCGCGGCGCTCAGCGCCCAGCCCCCCGACGGCGCCCCCCGGCGAATCCGCTACTACGGCTTTGTCGACCTCGTCACCTCGATGGTGATAGTCGAGGCGGCCTGTGCGGCGCTGGTGCTGCGCGACCGCCAGGGCGGTGCCGTGCGGATGCAGACCTCGATGCTGCACGCCGTCACCGAGGTTCAGAGCCTCAACGCGGAGTCCGACCGGCCCGCCCCCGACGATGTGTTTCGCGCCGGTGACGGCTTCATTGCCATCACCTGCCGGGATGACGATCAGTGGCAAACGCTGCTCGACGTCCTCGGGCGCCCCGCCGCCCTCACCGGCTCCGCGCTGAACACTCGTCGCGGGCGTTTTCAAAACGCCGAGCGGCTGCGGTCTGCCTTGAGCACCATCCTCGCGGAGCGGCCCGCGGCGGCGTGGGCGCTCGAGCTCGGCCGCGTCGGTATCTCGGCCGCGCGCGCTCTCCACGACGACGACGTGATCGCGCGCCGCGAGCTCTGGCGCTGGCAGATGCTGAGAGATCTCCCGCTTGAGCATGCCGGGCCGCTGATCGCCGGGGGGCCACCGTGGCGGTTACCAACCGCGGAGCACCCCCCCAAAGCGCCGAGGCCGGGAAGCGCCACGCGTTCCCTGCGGGCCGATCCGCACGCCTTCTGGACCGCGCCTCGCGGTTCTCCTGCCCGACCCCCGACGAAGGATCCGGTGTCCCTGTGCCGCGCGATGGCTTAGCTCGCAGCCTCAGACACGGGCCCGCCGGACCATGGCCAGGTTCCTCACCGTCGCCAACATGCAACAGCTCGCCGACTCGCTCGCGACCGTGCTCGGCGAGCACATGGACGACAACGACGAACTGCACGTCACCTACAACGCGATGCAAAACGGCTCGCAGCACCACCCCGGCAAGCCCGGACCTCTCCTCAGACACGATCCACGCACCGAACTGTCCTTCGGGTCCTCCGCGCTCTTCGTCCGATGCACAACAGCGTTCGGCGTCGCGGCGCGCACTCGCTCGACCACGGATGCGCAACTGACGACGCGAGCGGCGGCGGGAGGATGCTTGCTCGTTGCGACCAAGCACCGCGGTGTCGCCGAGCGCTGCTTTCCGGCGGAGCGAAACCAGCTTGTCGCCGACTACCGCATCTCGCGATCTCCCGCTCACGGACTGAGCGACGCTCAGACCCGTGAGAGGACCCAACCCAGTCGCCCGCACTGTATATCCCGACCTGCTAGGGGCCGCCAAACCGCCACCCGCTCCCGACGCGAGCCACAGCGCACGCTCCT
>CAXMLR010000361.1:0-3281 GCA_964194275.1 uncultured Solirubrobacterales bacterium | reverse complement strand
CAGCGCCCATCGCTTCGAGGACCCGGCGATGGCGGCCGCGCTGGCCGCCTACCGCTGCGGCAAGGGCGAGGGGATGGCCAGCTACCTCGTCGAGCGCGGCGGCCTCATCGAGACCGCGAGCCAGGACGCCACCGTGGCCGCCATCGCCTGCGCCTGGATGGACGACCCCACCCAGCTGGTGCTGACCACCGGCAGCAACCTGCGACGCGACGAGATCGGCGACGCCATCGTCGCGCGGCTCCTCGCCGCCGGCAGGGTCGAGCCGCGAGCCGTCGACGTCCAGGCCGACGCCGACGACAGCCGGCGCGTGCAGCTGCACGTTGGCGAGGAGATCCGCTGCAACCGTCAGCTCCGCCAGGAGGTCGACGGCGTTGAGCGGCGGGTGCTCGCCAACGGCGAGGCAGCGGTCATCGAGCGCATCGTCGACGGGCAGGGCGGCGACACGAAGCCCTCGCTGCGGCTGCGCACCGACGATGGGCGCCACATCGACGTCGACGCCGGCGACCTGGTGGCCACCCACGCCTGCGTGATGGGGAGCTACAAGGCCCAGGGTGCCACGGCCAGCAGCGTCCTTCTCGACTGGCAGGACGGGGTCGACCTGCAGCGCGCCTACCCCGCGCTGAGCCGCCAGCGGCGTCAGCTCACCGTCTGGATGGCGCCGGAGGAGGAGGCGTTCGACGACGGCCGCCGTCACACGCCGGCAGAGCGCCTGCAGCTGGCCGCCCGGCGCGATCACGCGCCGGTGGCGGCCTCGACAATCGGTCCCGGGGCAGAGCCCTCTGCCGAGCTGGCCGCGCTGGCCGCGGCGCCGCGCTACCGCCCGTCCCCAGCCGGACCTGAGGAAGTCGTCGAGGCCGTCGACGAGCTGCGCGTCGCGGCCGCGGCCCGCGGCGAACTGGACGCCCGGACGCTCACCCCGATGGAGTTCGACGCGGCGATGCGGCGGGCCATCTCCGAGCCAGCGCTGGGGCAGCGGGGGCGCGAGCTGGCGCTCCTGCGAGGGCCCACCGCCGGCGCGGGAGGGAGTCATGCCGATGGCATCAGCCCGGCGGCGCCGGGCCCGCGACCGGCGATGCCTCGGTGGATGGAGGAGCTGGCGACCGGCTCGGTGGTCGACGAGCGCGCCGGGCTGCGGATCGAGGTGGTCCGCCAGCCACAGCTAACCGTGCCCTGGCAGCCCAGCCCCAGCCAGCGGCCGGCCCTGCTCGCGGCCGAACGGGAGTGGGCCGAGGTCGAGCGCGCCAAGACCCGCGTGCTCGTCGCCGGTCTGCGGCGGGTCGAGGAACTGGGCCCAGACCGCGCCGGGGCCCTCCTGGCCGGCTATCGACAGGACCTCGCCGGCGGCTGGCGCCGGCTCGCAGAGGACCACGGTGTCAGCCGGGCCGACCAGCCCGAGTTGCACCTCGCGGGACGGGTGGTGACCGAGCGCCTCGAGCAGGCTGCGCAGCCGCTGGCGGCCGGCTGGGACGCCGAGGTTGCCCAGGTCCGCCCAGCGGCCCCGACGCCGCCCTCCGAGCCAGATCCGCAGGAGATGCGACAGGCGCGCGGCGGGGCGCGCGTCGAGATCGACGTCACTCCGGATGCGCTCGCGCCGGAGGCTGGCACTCTCTCGCCCGTTGCAGCCGCCACAGCGGCGCTCCGGGCGTCGCGCCTGGCGCGCGAGGCCGAGACCGGCACGCCGACTCCCGCCCGTCCCGCAGGCGGCCGCGCGGCGGAGCGAACCTCCGACGAACACCGACGCCGGGAGGAGCTACGCCGCCAGCGGCGGCGCGACCGGGATGCCGCCGAGAAGCGCACTCGCGGGCCGTCCGTCGGCGGCGAGTGACCCCGGACCCCGGGGCCGGGCATGTCAGCGGACCGCCCGTCGCGCCCTCAACGCAACCGCTGCGCGGCTCGCTGTGCTCGGCGTTGACCGCGCTCAGGCGGCCCTCCCTCCCCCGGGCCATCGGGGCCGGAGCCGGTCCCGCATTCGGAGGAACCCTGGCCATGCTGACCCTGAACCCTCGGTATCATCGACCTATGACACGCACGATCACCGTGGAACTGGACGACGACGACGCCGCGTCGCTCAGCTATTGCGCCCTCGAGCGCGCGGGCGGCGACGAGCAGTTGGCGATCCGTCAGGCGATCGACGAGTACCGCGGCAGCATCTTCATCGAGCACTTCCGCGCCAAGGAAGCGCGTATCGCCGCCCAGCCGGAGATCGTCAGCGACCCCAACCGACCGGAGAGCCCGGCCGCGGCAGAGTACCTCGACAAGATCTTCGGCACGACATCTGAGAAGCACTCCGCGGCGTGAGGGTGCCGCGGCGCGGTTCGGGTGATCCGGACCAGCGGCGCAGCGTCTTCTTCGACACCAATGCCTGGCTTCATGGTGGTCGCGCACGGGCGGCCCTCGCTGCCGGCGAAGTCCCGGAGCCCGGCGGTGACCGTGACCGGCGGATCACGGAGCGGGCACTCAGCGACCCCTCACTCATCGTCCATACGTCCGAGTGGCAGCTCAGCGGACTGCGTCACGGCCTGGTGCGTGACTACGGCTGGGCTCCGGACCGGGCTGGAGCCTGGGCTGATGAGGTGCGGAGATTGGTGCTCGCGAACAGTGGGGAGGTCGTAAGGGCCTTACACGGCAGCGAGGTCTTTCGGGCGCCTGACGTGTCCAATGACGACGCGCACATCCTCACCGCGGCGATCCTGACTGGCTCCTCGTTCCTGGTCACGGCCGACGCGCAATTCCTCCGCGCAGCATCGGTCGCAACCCTTGAGGAGGGGATGTTCTACGCCTTCCCCAGCCTGCGCGCCGATCGCGTGCTCGCCGGCGTCCATCCCATCTACTTCGAGGACACGGCGATGCGCCGGGCGGGCTGGCATCGACAGGAATCGCAGCAGCAGCAATCAGTTGCGGGCACCGACCTCGACCCTGCCAGTCCTCCCCCACCCGTCCAGACGCCACCCCACTCAACGGTGGCCGATGTCACGGCCCAGCTCCGTGCTTCGCGCCTGTCTCGGGAGGCGGGGGCCGCAGCGGAGCAGCCGCCATCGGAACCCCGGGCCCCTGGCCGACCATCCGCCGCCACGCTTCCAGGAGCGGAGCAGCGGCGACGTCGTGAGGCCGAGCAAAGGCGCCGGCAAGGTGAAAGCGAGAAGCGACGAACAGGTCCATCCATCGGGTCGAGCTGAAGGCGCGACGGCTACCTCGGTCGCCGAGACTCGCGCTCGAAAACGGAGGAATTGACCCGAACGTAACCTCCGTGGCGTGGGCCACGATACGCTAATCTGGTCAGA
>CAXMLR010000360.1:0-3122 GCA_964194275.1 uncultured Solirubrobacterales bacterium | reverse complement strand
ACATCACCACCCAGCGTGTCGTTCAACAGTCGTCCGGATTCCGTGCGCCATCCGCGCTGAGCGGGGGGTCCTCATTACGTGGCGCAGGATGCTCGTGGATGAGTGGAAGCGGGGTTCAGCCTCCTCAGGGCGAAGGCCGCAGCCTAGGCTCGCGAGGCGCAGACGTCGTCTTTGCTTGACCTGGGACGCCGGGAGTCGGGCGCTAAACACCCGGCTGGTGGGGAACCGGCCGCCACATTGAGTACATGATCTCAGCGCCGGACGGCGACCACTCCGGATCGGTCTGAGTCGGTGACCCCCGGGCACGGCATGTGCTCCGCGACGTCGTCCGCGCGAGCACCACCACAGCTACCCTGTCCGCCCCTTCGTCGGTAAGGTCACCGGCACGTGAGCGGGCGGAAGACCACAGTTCTTCGCAGTTGGGCGCTACTCGTCGGGCTGCTGCTCCTCGCCGCCGCGCCGGCGCTGGCGCTGGGGGGCCATCGGCCACATCGCCGGCAGCCGGTCCGCGCCCCAGCCGTCGTGATCCGGTGGACCTCCTATGGCATCCCCCACATAACCGCGTCGAGCTACTTCGGCGCCGGCGAAGGGTACGGGTACGCCTTCGCGCAGGACAACCTGTGCACGATCGCCGAGGACTACGTCACTGTGGGCGCCCAGCGTTCACGCTTCTTCGGCCCTGACGGCGCGTACCAGCAACGCGGCAACGGCGTCACGGTCAACAACCTGAACTCCGACTTCTTCTTTCAGCAGATCATCGACGCACGCACGATCGACAAGCTGCTCGCGCACCCATTCCCGGCCGGACCTCGCCCGCAGTTGCTGGCGCTTGCGCGCGGGTACGTGAAGGGCTACAACCGTTACCTGGCCAGCGTGGGAGGCTCCGCCGGCGTTCCGGATCCCCGCTGCCGCGGCAAGGCGTGGGTGCGCTCGATCACGATGACCGACGTGATGCGCCGCTTCTACCAGCTGATCGAGCTGGCCAGCGGGGATGTCGTGATCGATGGGATCGCACATGCCCAACCGCCTACGCCGGCGCTCGCGCTAGGTGCCACCGCGCACCGGGCCGGAGCTGCGCTCTCGCCGCAGGCGACCGCGCGGCTGCTGGCGCAGCGGCTACCGCGCGGCGGAATCGGCGCGATCGGCTCCAACGCCGTCGCTGTCGGCGCCGGCGGCGCCCGGGATCACCGCCACGGATTGTTGCTCGGGAACCCCCACTTCCCGTGGATCGGTACCGAGCGCTTCTACCAAGCCCAGATCCAGGTGAGCGGGCAGATGAACGTGGAGGGCGCCTCTCTCTTCGGCGTTCCGCTGGTGCTAATAGGCCACACCGCGACGATGGCGTGGAGCCACACCGTATCCACCGCCTACCGGTTCACTCCCTTCCAGCTGACGCTCGTGCCCGGCTCGCCGACCACGTACCTGTACGACGGAACGCCGACGCAGATGACCAGCCGCACAGTGACTGTTCAGGTCCGTCAGCCCGACGGAAGCGTCAAGCCCCAGTCCCGGAAGCTGTACTCGAGCCGCTTCGGTCCGATCTTCGACACGATCGAGGGCATTCCATTGCCCTGGACACCGTTGACCGCGTTCGCGCTCGGCGATGCCAACGCGGACAACTTCCGCATCTTTAACACCTTCTTCGACTTCGACCGCGCGCGCTCGGCACCGGAGATGCTCTCGATCCTGAATCGCTACGAGGGCATCCCGTGGGTCAATACGATCGTCGCCGACAAGCAGGGCCATGCGCTGTACGCCGACGTCGGTGCTGTGCCAAACGTTTCCAACGCGAAGGCCCAGGCTTGTGACACCGCGTTGGGCATCGCGACCTATCAGCTGATCGGGCTGCCCGTGCTGGATGGGTCGCGTTCGGCCTGCAATTGGGGGACCGACCGCGACGCAGTCGAGGCAGGCCTGTTCGGGCCCTCGCACCTCCCCCACCTGTTCCGAGCGGACTATGTCACCAATTCGAACGACTCATACTGGCTCTCCAGCCCCCGCCAGCCGCTGACGGGGTTCGCGCGGATCATCGGCGACGAGCGAACCGCTCGCTCACTGCGCACGCGGATCGGGTTGATCATGACCCAAGGGAGGGTTTCAGGCACCGACGGGCTGGGACCCGCGGGGTTCACGCTGCGCGACCTGCAGGACGAGGTCTTCTCAGACCGCCAGTACGCGGGGGAGCTGACGCGCGGCGCGCTCGTGTCGATGTGCCGTTCGCTGCCTGGCGGAGCTGCGCCGACCAGCCGCGGTGGGGCGGTCCTGGTTGGCGACGCGTGCGACGTGCTCGCCCAATGGGACCTACACGAGAATCTCCGCTCAACCGGAGCGGTGTTGTTCCGCCGGTTCTGGGACCACGCCAGCGGCGAATTGAACCCGAAGGTGAGCGTCGGCTCGCCGTTCTCGGTGCCATTCAACGCCGACGACCCAGTCAACACCCCCAACACCCTTGACACCTCCAGCCCCGCGGTGCAGAAGGCGCTCGGAGATGCGATCACGGACCTGCAGGGAGCGCACATCCCGCTGGGCGCCGCACCCGGCGACGTGCAGGCTGTGAACACGCAAGGCCATCGCATCCCCATCCACGGCGGCACCGGCAACCCCAACGGCGACTTCGACGCCATCTACACGCATTTCACGTCCGGCGTGGGCTTCAGTGCTCCCTATACCGGCTCCTCTTTCGTGCAGGCGATCACCTGGAACAAGGGGGCCTGCCCGGTCGGCGCCTCGATCCTCACCTACTCGGAGTCAGAAAACCCACTGTCGCCCCACCACGCCGATCAGACGATGCTGTTCAGTCGCAAAGCCTGGGTGCCTGACCGCTTCTGTGACGCCGCGGTGACCAAGGACACGAAGAGCGTAACCGTGCTAGAGCGAGCGCCGCTGCGGCGCCCACACGCGAAACGGCGCTCACACGCCAAGCGGCGCTGAGAGACCCCGGCTACATTCAGCTGGCGCCGTGACCTCCCAGGGTACTCGACGCGCTCTCAATTTCCGGCGCCGTCCCGCGTGGGGGTGTCGGATCGCGGTTCGCAGCTACAAGCACAACAGAAAGCCCCTGCTCAGGTGGCTTTCTGCGCTGGTCCGGGTCGGCGGCGGGATTCGAACCCGCGACCTTCGGG
>CAXMLR010000359.1:0-1820 GCA_964194275.1 uncultured Solirubrobacterales bacterium | reverse complement strand
GCCGTACAGACCGCACAGCGGCCGCAGTCGCGCGGGTCCGGGTCGTCGAGCTCCTCCTGCAGCGTCCGCATCAGGCAGCGACCGTCGGTCCCGAACGCGGCCATCGCGCGCTGCTCGGCACGCCGCAGCGCGGTGACCTGGGCGTAGCGCTCGGAGTCGTAGGACCATTCGGAGCCGGCGATCAGCTGCCATCGCGTGCCGCGCCGCCGGACCGCCCCCTCGACGTCGAGGATCTTCAGCATCGCCTCGATCCGGCTGATGCCGAGATTGACCACCGGCATCAGCTCGCGCGTAGTTCGGCCCTGCTCGCCGGCGCTCTCGAGCTCGGCCAGGACCGCCGCGACCCGCTCCTGCGATGGGAAGGCCTGCTCGATGAAGAAGTCCTGGATCGTCCGGTCCTCGCCGCCGCGCAGCAGCACCACGTCGGCGTGGTCGACGCCACGGCCGGCGCGCCCGACCTGCTGGTAGTAGGAGACGACCGAGCCGGGGGCCTGGTAGTGGACGACGAACGTCAGGTCGGCCTTGTCGTAGCCCATACCAAGGGCGCTCGTGGCGACAACGGCCTTGAGCTCGTTGCGCAGCAGCCGCTCCTCGGTCTCGATCCGCGCCTCGGTCTCCTGGTCACCGCTGTAGGCGACCGCGGGCACCCCGCTGGCGGTCAGGAACGCCGCGACCTGGTCGGCGTCGCGCTTGGTCAGCGTGTACACGATCCCGGAGCCGGGAATCGGATCCCGGCCCCCCAGATGCTCGACGAGCCAGGCGAGCCGCTGCGCCGGCCGCGGCAGCTCCAGCACCTCGAGCCGCAGGCTCGTCCGCGCCAGCGGGCCGCGGTATGAGCGCAGCGGCTCGCAGTCGGCGTTCGCGAGCTGCTCGAGCACGTCCCCGACGACGCGATCGTTGGCGGTCGCGGTCGTGCCGAGCACGCCGATCCCGGGCGCCAGCGCGTCGAGGACGTCCTTGACGCGCCGGTAGTCCGGCCGGAAGTCGTGGCCCCAGTCGGAGATGCAGTGCGCCTCGTCGATCACGAGCAACCCGACCGAGTCGGCGAACAGCGGCAGCACCTCGTCGCGGAACTGCGGGTTGTTGAGCCGCTCGGGGCTGATCAGCAGCAGGTCGGTGCCGTCCTCGCCCAGTCGGTCGAATACCGACTCCCAGTCATCACGGTTGGTGCTGTTGACCGTGTGGGCGCGCAACCCGAGCCGCTCCGCCGCTGCGATCTGGTTTCGCATCAGAGCCAGCAGCGGGCTGATGATCAGGGTCGGCCCGGCTGGGTGGGCGGGATCGGAACGTAGCAGCGAGGTGGCGACGAAGTAGACGGCTGACTTGCCCCAACCGGTTCGCTGGACGCACAGCACCCGCGCGCGGTCGACGACGACGTCGTGGATCGCCTCGAGCTGGCCCGGGCGGAAGACCGCATCCGGGCGCGCGGTCAGCGTCCGCAGCCGCTCGAGCGCGGTCGCGGCGAACGTGTCGGCGTCGGTGGCGATCGGCATTCGCCCATGCTCGCACCTGCTCAGGCGGATGGCACGATCTGGCACAGAGTTGGAACAGGTCCGGTCTGGACGCGGACGCCCGGGTGCGGGCGCTCCCGTAAGCTCGCCGGCGGATGAAGGCGGCGATTCTCACGGTCAGTACGTCGGTCGCGGCCGGCGAGACAGCCGACGTCTCCGGCGAGGCGCTGGCGGCGGCCGCTCGCGAGGCGGGCGCCGAACTGATCGACCAGCGTGCGGTGACGGACGACCGCGGACAGATCGAGGAAGCGCTGAGAGCTCAGATCGCGGCGCACCCAGACCTCATCTTCACGACCGGCGGCACGGGCC
>CAXMLR010000358.1:0-6199 GCA_964194275.1 uncultured Solirubrobacterales bacterium | reverse complement strand
GCCCATCGCCAGCCCGGGAACCAACCGGAGCGGTCGGACGTCACCGCCCTGGAAGAGACCTTCTCAGTAAGAAAGTCAAGTGGTGTTGGCCGGTATTTGCGGTGCCGTCGTCCTTGTTCGTCTTGTCAGCGGGATGATTGGGGCGTAGGTTTTGGGTCGGGCGCGAGTCGATGACGTAGCGAAGCGCAGACGTCAGGAGCTTGTGGTCTGCCGCGCGGCTTGTCCTCTTTTGAGTGACTTAACTATGCGTGCTCCAGTGTCACGCTCGCGCCCACTTTTCTTGCTGGAGCGCCGGCCCGTTGGTCTTGGACCATCCGTTTGTAGGAGGCCTCTGCCTGTTCGGCGAGTTCGCGCTCGGCTTGGCGCATCAGGTCGTTGGTCGACCAGATGCCGGCGCTGCGCCGGGTGTTCTTCTTAGCCCCGGCGGTGATCTCCAGGCGCCGGAGCTTCTTGCGGGTCAGAGTTGGTTGTTGGTGGGCGTAGTCCTCACCGCGGGTGAGCATGGTCCAGAACAGAATCGCGAGCTTCCGGGCGGTCGCGACGATCGCCTTTCCGTGACCGCGCCTGGCTTTGGTGCGCTCATAGAAGGCGTGCAACGGGCCGGGTTGCAGCACCGTGCTCCAGGCCGCCTCCACGAGCCCCCAACGCGCGGACGCCGAGCCGCGTTTGCTGATGCGTCCGCTGCGGGCGGGCGCCTCGCCGGACTGCTTGACCCGAGGGTCAAGGCCGAGATAGGCAACAAGGTTGCGGCTGGTGAGGAACCGGTTCGCGTTGCCGACCGCCGCGATGAACGTCGCAGCGCAGATCAAGTTCACGCCCGGGACGCTCATCAGCCGGCGGATCTCCGGCCAACCGAGCGCCTGCTGGGCGATCAGCTTCTCAGCCGCCGCGATCTCCGCGTCGAGAAACTCGACGTGGCGGATCCCAGCGTCGACGGACTCGCGCTCCTCCAACGGCAGCTCCAGCCCGGCGAGCCACTCGCGACCCTTGACGCCGAACAGATCCGAGCACGGCGGCTTGCCCTGCAACCGGCGCTGCAGCACGGCGTGGATCTCGTTCTTGGAGCGCGTGCGCGACCGCACAAGCTGTTCGCGGCGCGCGAGCCGGCGGCGCAGGATCCGGCAGCGCTCATCGGGCATCCACACCGCTTCCAGCTCACCGCGCCACAGCAAGCTCGCCAACGCACGCGCGTCGAGCTTGTCCGTCTTCGCTCGCGCGCTCTGGATCCCGGTGTCATCCGGACTGACCACCACCACCCGATCCACGAACGGCTCGAAGATCCGCGCGACCTCCCAACAGCCACTTGTCACCTCCAACACCACCCGATCCGACCCCACCAAGCTCTCCGCCAACGCCCGAACGCCATCCGGCGTGCTCGGCACCCGACCCGCGGAGCGAACCTGACCGTCCTCGCAAATCGCGACCACACAAAAATCGCGATGCACATCCAAGCCAATCGCCCGACCAACCCACCTCACCAACGCCATCCCGACACCTCCACCAATCGCGGTTGACAGCACGGGAGAACCAGCGGGACAACGACACAGACCGATACGAGCTCGAAGCTCAATCCAGGCAAGTCGCAGGGGCGGCCAAACGAAAAGCACGGGCTCGAAGCCCATCGATCAAAACGGCCTACCCGCCTGCGTTCTCCCAACAAAAGGCCCCTGTCCCAGATCGGCCGAACCTACGACCGGAACCGGACAGAGCCTCCGCCAGGCAGTTTCATGCCTCGATAACCGGCAGCCGAAGACCTCGACATGAGGCATGTGGGTGTGGAGAACGAGCGCGAGCTGCCCAAGAGGCCGAGTGCAAGACATGAGACCTGCGACTACATCATTCGTGCGACTACATCATTCGTGCGAAGTCTCGGTCGCAGGAGCGCGGGATACCGGCGTGAGCAGTCCTGTTTGAAAAGACGAGCGGGGCGCCACGCTGGCGGCCCTGTCGCGGGATGGCGTCGTGGTCTTCGGCAAAGTGCGTTTCGCGGCTCCGAGCGCCGCCGCTCACACGCGACAGATGGCGAGAAAATCCAACGCCGCATCCAGATTCCCCGGGCGCAGGGCAAAGTCGCGTGTTGCGATCGCCGGGGTGAAGCGGTCGTAGAATTGCTTGGTCATGCCGAGACGCTGGTGGACCGTGTCCCAGCCCAGCTTCAGCGCCAGCGCATGCGCCCGCAGCTTGCGGGCGTGAAACAGTCCCAGCAGCTCGATCCGCTCGAACACCGACTCGCACAGTGCGCGGAACTCCTCCGCCCGGTATTCCTTGATGTGCCAGGGGTTGCCGGACTTCTCCGCGCCCGGGGAGGCCAGCGTGCGCAGATTCGGCGTCGTGATGTAGGCGACGCCGCCGGGGGCCAGGAGCGAGCGAAAGTGCTCGAGCACGGCGGTCGGATCCTGCACGTGCTCGATCGTCTGCAGAAACACCACCGCGTCGTAAGCCTCTGGCTCACCATAGGTCTCGACCAGGCCACGATCGAAACGCACGCCGGGAGCCGTGTAGCGCAGCCGCGCGTGCTCGTGGGCCTCGGGATTGGCGTCCAGGCCGACCACGCTGCGGGCGCCCCGTGCGAGCAGATCCGAGCCGTAGCCCTCGCCGCACGCCATGTCGATCACCCGCGCCCCGGTCACACGTGCGCCGATCCACTCGTACACCGCCAGATGGCGGCGGAACCAGTAGTTCTCCTCGGGAACGTCAGGCAGCGTGCGCTCTCCGGTCAGCTCCAGAGGGGGCACGCCGGGCGGTTGATGCTGCTGAACGTAGACGTTCACTGGCACCGACGAAAGGGTAATGTGATCCGGCCATGGAGGCAGTTCGCACCCCTGCTGAGATCCGCGATGTCAACACTCGCTACCACGATGTCGCCGCGTCGAGCTACGACTCCAAGTGGGGTATTGACTTCGGTGATGTCGGACAGGCCCAGGTCCTTGGCAAGCTGCGCAAGTTGGTCGGAGCGGAACTTGACCGCGGCTACGAGCGTTCGCTGGAGGTCGGCGCCGGCACCGGGTACTTCAGCCTCAACCTGCTGAAGGCCGGCGTGGTCAGGCAGGCCACCTGCACCGACATCTCGCCCGGCATGGTCAGCGTGCTCGGTTCCAATGCCCGACAGCTCGGTGTGGACGTACGCGCCGCGCGCGCCGATGCGGAGTCGCTGCCGTTTCCGGAAAACAGCTTCGATCTGGTGCTGGGCCACGCCGTGCTTCACCACCTCCCCAATCTCAACCGAGCGTTCTCGGAGTTCCACCGGGTCCTGGCTCCGGGCGGCCGGATCGTCTTCGCGGGCGAGCCTTCTCGGTTCGGGGATCGCCTCGCCGCCGTGCCCAAGCGCGGCGCATCGCGGCTGGCACCGGCGTGGCGCAGGCTGCTCGGTGCGCGGCCGGCGCCGGCGCCCGCGCACGACCGGGTCGATCACGACCTCGAGCGGTTCGTCGACATCCACGCATTCACTCCTGCGGATCTCACCCGCCGGGTGAAGCAGGCTGGATTCGGCGAGGTCAAGGTGCGTGGCGAGGAGCTGGTGGCGAATTGGTTCGGATGGTTCAACCGAGCGCTTGAGGCGACGGCAACACCCGAGGACATACCGATGTTCTGGCGCATGTACGCATTCCGCGGATATCTGTTGCTCCAGCAGGTGGATCAGCGAGTGCTCGAGCCGATGCTGCCACCGGCGATCTTCTACAACCTGCTGGTGACCGCCCGCCGGCCGTAGAGCCCGCGGCCCGCAACACCCGCAGCGCGCTCATACACTCACTGCTATGCCGGAACGGCTCGTTCAAGACTTTCCCCTGTTCCCGCTCGGACTCGTCGCGCTCCCGGGGGAAGCGGTCCCGCTGCACGTCTTCGAAGAGCGCTACAAGACGATGATGAATGAGTGTCTGCGCAAGGAGGGGGAGTTCGGGATCGTCTGGCTCTCCGACGAGGGGCTGCGGGACGTCGGCTGCGCCTGCCGGATCGAGCGCGTGCTCGAGCGGATGGACGACGGGCGAATGAACCTTTTGACCCGCGGGACGAGGCCGCTGCGTGTACTCGAGCGTCAGGGTCACCTGGCCTATCCGGCCGGCGTCGTGGAATTCGTCGAGGACCGCGATGAGATCTCTGACCCCGATCTGGAGAAGATCGCTCACGAAACGTACGCGGATCTGGTCAAGCGCGCCACTGATGCCGATCCCGACGACGTGGAGCTGGCCGCGATGAGCTCCTATGACATGGCCGCGACGGTCGACTTCGGCCTCGACGCCAAGCAGGGCCTGCTCGATCTCCGCTCCGAGAACGCCCGTCTGCGGCTCGTCACGCGTCTGTTCCGGGCGGCGATCAAGCGGCTTGATTTCGTCGACCGGGCGCAGGCACGAGCGCGGTCCAACGGCAAGGTGCGCTTCGGCTGACCCTCGCCGCGGGCCAGGTCAACCCAGCCCACAGACGCTACGGGCGATCTGGGCGGCGAACAGCTCCGCCGCTGAGAGTTCGTGGTGCACGATCGCGCTGGTGTCAGCGAACGAGATCGTGCCGTCTTGAAGCTTGACGGTGTACGTATAGACGCTGTGGGGTCCCGGCGGCAGGCTGAGCCTGGCCTTGGCGTCCTTGGCCAGGTTGTCTGCGAGATCTCGTGCCTGCAACAGCAGCGGATCGGAGATCGGCTTCGGCGGGCCGCCGTTGCAGCGGATCGTGCCACCGTCGCTGATCAGCAGTGACAGCGCATGGCCCTGGCCGGTGCGCTGCAGGACGAACAGATCGGCCGAATTGACGGTGAGCCCGCATCCGGGCGCCGACAGCGCGACAGCGGCCGCGGCGATAGCCGCGCAGCGGGCTTTCACGAACGTGGGCATCACGAAGATCGTGCCTGATCGGGAGCGAGAAGCGGCCCGAGGCCGTGTCACGCCCCGCGCGCGTAGGGCTGCGCTTACCGTGTCACGCCCCCCGCCCCTTGTGGCTGCGCTTAGCTTTCTGCGGTTATCATCGCCCGCCTTGAGCCTTCGCCGATACCGGTGAGGGCCTGACGGCGGGGGTGTCCGAATCTGCCCGCAGACGCCGCCACGGTCCACCTTATGCATCCGATCTCCTACTTCCAAGGCATCGTCCTCGGCCTGCTCCAAGGCTTCTCTGAGCTATTTCCGATCTCGAGCCTCGGCCATGCGGTCGTAACGCCGCGGCTGCTCGGCTGGAACATCCATCAGAACGACAAGTTCTTTCTCGCCTTCCTCGTCGCCGTCCACCTGGCCACGGCGCTTGTGCTGCTCGGGTTCTTCTGGAAGGACTGGGTCCGAATCTTCCGCGGCATTGGCCGGTCGCTGCGTGACCGTGAGATCGGCGATGCGGACGCGCGGCTCGGTTGGCTGCTCGTGGTCGGGACGATCCCGGCGGGGATCCTCGGTCTGCTCCTCCAGGACCCGCTGCGCAAGGTGTTCGCCTCGGCCGAGTCGGCGGCGATCTTCCTGTTCGTCAACGGACTGCTGTTGTTCGCCGCCGAGCGGCTCCGCCGGCGGGCGCCCGGGGCGCCCGAGGGCGAGGCCGACGTTGACAGCCGCATTGCCACCCGCGTCTCCTGGCGTCAGGCCGTCGGCGTCGGAGCGGCGCAGGCGCTTGCGCTAGTGCCCGGTATCTCGCGGTCTGGCGTGACCATGGGCGGTGGCCTCCTGGTCGGGCTGAACAATGAGGACGCTGCGAAGTTCGCCTTCCTCCTCGCCACGCCGATCATCGGCGCGGCCGCCGCGCTCAAGATCCCCGAGCTGGCCGGCAAGACGGGGAACGGGGTACGCGGGCCCGCGTTGGTCGCCGCGCTCTGCGCCGCGGTCACCGCCTATCTGGCCATACGCTTCCTGATGCGCTTCTTCGAAACCAACCGGCTGACGCCGTTTGCCCTCTACTGCACCTTTGCCGGCGCAGCGATGGCGATCGGCTTCGCGGTCACCTGATTGGAGGCACACCCCGCATGACCAAGAACCGACAACTGATCATTCCTGCCGTGATCCTCGGCGTCCTGCTGATCATCATCGCGATCGTCTACTGGGTGTCGACGGCGAACGGACTCCCCAGTTTCTTCCCCGGCCACCAGGCAGGATCGAGCACGCATCACGTCAAGCATGGCATCGCCGCGTTCCTGCTCGGCCTGGCGAGCTTCGTGTTCGCCTGGTTTCAGACCGGCCCGGCGGGCGGCCCCGCCCGCACACCGCGCCCCTAGAAGGCCCCTGAAGAAGTGATGTGT
>CAXMLR010000357.1:0-9627 GCA_964194275.1 uncultured Solirubrobacterales bacterium | reverse complement strand
GGCCGGCGGCTGGCGGCCCCCCTCGGGTGGTCGCCCCCACACCCCGGCCCGCCTCCGTCGTCGCCGGGACCCCCCCCGCCGTGATCCCCCCCGGCGCCATCAAGAAGATCTCCAACGTGGTGCACGTACCGTTCCACATCGCCGGCTAACCCCCCCCAGCCGACCAGGCGCCGCCCACCGCATCTCCAGTGGCGGCGCCTGGCCGGGCGTGGGCGCGGAGACCGTTCGTGACCCTGGTGCTTCCAGCCTTGATCGCGCGTCCATCCTCCTCGGTCCGCACATCGGGCCGTTCTCCTGCACTCAGAGCGGGACAGCTGGCGGTCTCGCCGCTGCGTGGTTACCCTCCACCGCGGCGAGGCTCGCCGCGTGCTCGTGATGGGGCTGGTTCAGGGTAGGTCCTGCAGTCCGGCGCTGGTCAGCAGGTAACCGGGGGCGGCGGCGGCGCCATCAGCCCGTACGAGCTCGACCACGGCGGCGCCAGCGACTTCTGGGGTGAGCGGCTCGCCCATCTGCTGGAGATAATCCTCCTCGGACTGCCCACTCCGAGCCGCGTACGCCCACACCGCCGGCCGACCGAGGTCGGTCAGCGGCGTGATCTGCGGCAGCACCGTGGTGAAGGTCACGCCCAGACCGGCGCGGTTTGCCTCGTCCTGGGCGTAGGCCGTTATAAAGCGCTGCGTGGCCTTGGCGCCGGCGTACCCGCCGCTGAGCGGCGACCCGGCCTGCGCGGCGCCGCTGCTGACCACGACGACCCTGCTGCCGGGCCTCAGTGGCTTGAGCAGGACCTCGCGCAGCCAGTGGAACGTGATCCGGACGTCGGTGTGCCAGTTGACCGAGAATGTGTCCCAAGTCTGGTGTTGGAGCGGACGCATGAGCGGGCTTGCGCCGGCCACCAGCACGACGGTCTCCGGCTCATAGCAATCAAGGAGGCTGCCCGCCACCGTGGCGTCGGCGGCATCGCCGACCTCCGGCTTGATGGTGCCGGCGCCGTTGGCCAGCTCAGCCAGCGCCGCCGCGGTGCGGGCGACGGCGATGACCGGGCCGCCGGCCTCGGCGAAGGCCGTGGCGATCCCGCGGCCCAGGCCGCGGCTCGCACCGACGACGATGGTCGTCCGGTCAGACCGATCGCTCGTGGGGATCATGGTTGTGTCTCCTTGCCTGAATTGCTTGTTGTGGGTCAGTTCGTGGCGGCGAGGGCGGGTTGCGCCTCCCGGATGGTGGTCTTGGCCACGGCGTCCGAGAGCTCGTCGCGGCGGACGAGCACGAAGATCGCGGGGAGGGCGATCAGAGCGATCGCCCCGAGCGCCCAGAACGCGGACTGGAAGCCGCCAGTGAGCGCCGCGGGTACGGCGTTGCCGGCCTGAAGCAGCGCATTGGTGTGGCTGGCGGCGACGCCTGAGGCGATCGCGATCCCGATCGCTCCGCCGAGCTGCTGAGAGGTGTTCAAGAGCCCGGAAGCCAATCCAGCCTGGTGCTCCTCAACGCCGGCGAGCGCGGCGATCGAGACCGGGATGAAGGCGAACGCGGTCCCGGCGCCGGCCATGACCATTGGACCCGCGAGGTTGGCCAGGAAATGCCCGTGGACGGGCACCTGGGTTGCCCAGATCACGCCCGCGCCGATCAGCGTCATTCCGATTGCCATCACGACCTTGGCGGAGCCGCGGGTGACCAGCCACTGCGAGAGGCCGGCGAACGAGATCGACGTCACCGACGCGGCTAGCCACGCGATCCCGCTCTGGAGCGCGCTGTAATGAAGCACCTGCTGCATGTACAGACTGCCGACGAAGATGAACGCGTAGAAGCTGCCGCCCAGCAGCAGTCCGGCCGCGTTCGCACCGGCGAGCGTGCGCAGCCGGAAGATCGACAATGGCAACAGGGGCGATTCGGCCCGGCCCTCGATCACCAGGAAGGCGGCGAGCAGAGATGTCGATGCCGCGAGGAGACAATCGTCCTCGTGGCGCCCCAGCCGTACTGCGGTGCTTGGGAGATCGCGTCTACCAGTAGCACCAGCCCGCCGGTGCCGGCGATCGCACCGAGCGCGTCAAACCGCCGGCGGGTGGTGGCGAGCCGGCTGTCCGGGACGATGCGCGGCGCGAGCGCCAGCGCGGCCGCCCCGATCGGGACGTTTAGATAGAAGATGTACTGCCAGCCGGCGTAGCGGGTGAGAACCCCGCCCGCTATCAGCCCGACCGTCGCACCACCGGCACCGAGCCCACCCCAGATCCCGAGCGCCTTGTTGCGCTCGGCGCCCTCTTTGAACATGTTCATCACGATCGACAGCGCAGCGGGCAGCATGATCGCCGCGCCCAGCCCCTGAACGGCTCTCGTTGCGATCAGAAACGCGTCGCCGGTTGAGAGCGCGCATCCCAGCGAGGACGCCGTGAACAAGGCAAGCCCCAGCATCAGGATCCGGCGGCGGCCGAGCAGATCCGCGGCACGACCTGCAAGCAGCAGAAAGCCTCCGAATGTGAGCGCGTACGCGGTCACCACCCACTGCAGGCTGGTCTCGGTGAAGTGCAGAGCGCGGCCGATCGTCGGCAGCGAAACGTTGACGATCGTCAGATCGATGATCGTCATGAAGTACGACACCGCCAACAGCGTGAACGCCCGCCAGCGATGGATATTTGGTGATGGGGACGTCATTGGACCTCCAGTGGCCTGGTTGAAAATGAGACAGCTTGGAAGGAGAGGGAACTTGCCCTGCGTCCGGCCGCTACGGCGACCGTGCGCTCTTGTCGTCGGTGGGGAACCCGAACCGCGCCACCAGCGTCGGATCGATGAACGCGTCGATCGCGACGATCTGCTCGTCCTCGATCTCGAGCACGCTGATCCCGTGCGCGACCAGCCCGTGAGCTTCGGTCAGACGGTGGATCACCACTGCGGGCCGGCCGTTCGCCCAGGTCTGCGTCAGCCGCATCCGAGTTAGATCACCCCCGGCGGCGGTCTCGCGGAAGAACCGCGCGATCTGGACAGCACCGATCACCGACGGCTGCGGCGGCATCCTCAGCATCGCGTCCCCGCGCAGCAGCGACACCAACCCGTCCACATCATCGTGCTCGAACGCGTCGACATAACGGTCGAGCAGCTCGCGCTCGACCGGACCGCCGGCAACGGGTGCCGGCGCGGGCAAGTGCCGGTCGATCGTCGCGCGAGCGCGCTGCAGCGCGCTATTGACCGACGCGACCGTCGACTCCAGAAGCTCGGCCACCTCGGGCGCGGTCCAGCCGAGCACGTCGCGGAAAATCAGCACGGCGCGCTGGCGACCCGGCAGCTCCTGGATCGCCCGCAGCAGCGCCAGCTCCATCCCCTCCCGGATCGCATAGCGGGCCGCAGGATCATACGTCGGCGAAGCTGTCTCACCGAGCGCCCGGTCTGCGAACGGGTACACCGGTTCGGGCCGTCGTGGGCGCCGCTCAAGCTCGTCAAGGCACGCGTTCGTCGCGATCCGATACAGCCACGTCTGCAGCTGCGCGCGGGGCTCGAAGCGCTCCAACGCCCGCCACGCCCGCAGCAACGTCTCCTGCACCAGATCCTCAGTGTCCTGCGCCGACCCGAGCATCCGATAACAGTGCACCTCCAGCGCATGCCGATACGGCTCGACGAGCCAGCGGAACGCCCGCTCATCCCCGGCCTGCGCCGCGGCGAGCAGAAGGCGCTGATCCATGTTCTTAATCTGATCTCTCATGGCTGTTCACCCACTTAAAACGGTGCCCCGCGCCCAAACTCATCGCTGATCATCACCAGCCTCACACATGCGTGACGCGATCCGCTGCAGTCACATCCAAGCCGTCGCCAAGGGGCTCGACGAGGTCTCGCTCGCGCCAAGCGCTCAGCACCTTCTCAGCCATCACGCGTTTAGCAGCGTCCGGATCGCCGAGCATCAAGTAGCAGTGCAGCTCAAGACCTCGCCGGTGGGGAGCGAGCAGGCGGCCGAACGCGCGCTCGTCCTGGCTCGTGCACTCGCCGCTGCTCAACCCGGACGCCGCGGCCGGCGCGGGGCCCATGAGCGCAATCTCGGCACCGTGCCACGGCGCTGGTCTGGACGCTTACTTCGACACGCTTCATCCCGAGCCCGCTGGCGGTCTTCGCTCAGACCGACCTCGAGAAACAGCATCAGCAGGGCTCCCACCAGGCCCACCGAGATCAGCACGATCGTGAGCAGCTGACCGATCAAGCCGCCGACCAGCACGGCGCAAATCCCACCAGCAAGCACGAGCACACCGGCCAGACCGAAAGTCCAAACCCGCGAGCGAGAGGACACTCACCGAAAGTACAGCGCGTAACGACCGAAGCTTGAGCGGCGATGGCGAGCGGGCCGGCACCGCCCGCTTGCCATTGCCCACACGGGCGGATAGCGTGCGCTGATCGGCCATCACAACCACGAGTTGATTCAGAGTTTCTACGCTGCTTTCGCGCGGCTTGATGGCGACTCCATGGCGGCGTGCTACGCACCGGCCGCGCGGTTCTCTGACCCGGTGTTCACGGACCTGCGCAATCACGAGCCAGGCGCGATGTGGAGGATGCTCACCGGCCGGGCGAAGGACTTCAAGGTGCAGCTCGCCCAGCACGAAGCGAACGACGAGGACGGGAGCGCGCACTGGCTCGCGGATTACACATTCTCGACCGGCCGCAAGGTCCACAACGACGTTCGCGCGCAGTTCCGCTTCGACGACGGGCTGATCGCTGAGCACCACGACTCGTTCTCCTTCTACGCGTGGGCGCGCCAAGCGCTCGGACCGGTCGGACTCGCTCTCGGCTGGACGCCAATTCTGCGCCGCAAGGTCCAACGCGAGGCGCGCGCCGGGCTAGATGAGTTCCTCGCCAAGACTCGGCCATAGGCCGCCGGTTCGCTGCGTCGCAATCGCGAGCTCATGTTGCTCTGGAGCGGCCAGGCGGCGGTACTGTTCGAGACTTAACCAGGACGATCGAGGAGCTCCTCGATCCGGGCGACCTCGTCCTCCAATGCCGAGGCCGAAATCGGACCTGCTTCCTCGAACAGCCTGACGTTGACCGTGTCGCCCGTGAGCTCCCAGGTACCAGCTACCGCGCCGCCGGCAATCACCACGGGGGAGATCCAGCCTGCAGCCCGGCTGACTTCGGCTCGGCGCGACACGGCGAGGAGCTCCTCGGCTTTGGTGCCCGGTCCGAGCACGTACTGGTCGAAGGCCGGGAGAAGACGAACCGTCGATGTGGACGGCGTGCCGGCGAGGTCGTCAACGTCCTCGGCCAGCAGGAAGCCCGGTTCGCCGTCAACCTCGATCGTGGCCAGTCGATCGTCCAAGTCCGCGAACCAACTCCGCACGGCAGCCTTTTTGGACGCCCCCCGGGTCAGCCATGCGTCGAACCGCTCCGGCGCGGCGGGTCCGAACGCCCTGAGGTACGCGGGAATCACGACCTGGGCCGCCTCCCGAGCCGGTGGGAGCCCAGACCAGTCCGGCACCCACTGGTCAGGACGGGCGAAGCCGACCCGGTTGCCGTCAGACTTGGCATGGCACAACCAGCCCTGCCATGCCACCGGCTTCAGTACCGCGCCCCAGCCCGAGCGCAGCTCCGCCTCGAGGTCTCCGTGACCGAGGAGGTCGCTCACCGCCGCGACCAGCTCCTCGCGGCTGAGTACTTGACCGTCGAGGACATGACGCACCGCCTCGACCAGCTTCGCCATCCCGTCCGGCGTCACACCGAAGGCCTTCTGCCAGCTCGCCTTCTCCCACGAACGGGCCGCTCCGACCAGCGAGAGGTAGGCGCCGGCCTCGTGCGGCGCCAGCAGGTGAAGCGTGCCGCGCATCGCCCACGTTCGCATCAGCCGACGGTCCTCCAATGATCGGTCAACGCCGTCCGCTGGCGAGCGCTGTTGGCGCACCCGCACAGCCAGTGCAGCCGCCGCCGGCACCTGAGCCTGGACACCACACAGCCGGCCGACCACGTCCACCACGCTGAGCTCACCGACCGGATCGAGCAGTTGACGACGCATCCGCCACGCCAACACCCGCGGCCACGTCGTTTTCAGTCGAGCCGTCACACACCAAATTCTGACCGAGTGCTGGACTACGGCGGACGGGAATCTCGGTGTCGGAGTCAGCCGCTGGTGCGCGAGTCGAGGAGCTTGAGCAGGAGACTGTGCAGCTGCGCCTGCTCACGTCCACTCAGTCCGACGAGTAGTTCGTGCTCGATCGACTCGCCCGCGCCCCGGAGGTCATCGATCGTCGACCGCCCGCGTACCGTGAGTCGGATGACCTGTCGCCGGCGGTCGGCCGGGTCACGGCTGCGTTCGAGCAACCCCCGCCGGTGCAGAGCCTCGATGACCGCGACGGCGTTACGAGGATCGATGCCGACGATCTCGCTCAAAGGCGTGCCGCGAGCAGCCCCACCCCCAGCAGGGTGACCGCAACCGAAAGAGCTCGAAGCGCGCCGTCCAGAGGAGTCAGGAGCAGCGACCGTGAGAGCTCGATCGAGCGACCGTCGGCGAGCCGCTGCTCTCCGGTGAGCGCGAGCGTCTTGCGCCGTAGCAGCCTCGCCGGCGTGCTGAGTCGTCGTTGGGCGACGCTGAGGACCCCGCAGGAAAGAGCCACGAGAGCGCCAGCGGCCGAGAAGCTGAGCGCGTTGACCCAGTATCCCGTGAACGCCGGAAACACTCCCCACGCCACCGCGAACCACCCGTCGTTGTGGAACCGCCCCCCGAGCAGCTCGAGGTTGTAGGCGAGGCAGATCAACGCGCCGAACAGCACCAATGGTGCCAGCGTGACGGACACGGTCACGATCCCGGCCACCCCGATGCCGGTCGCTGCGGCCAGCGACACGCCCCCCAGGATCGCCAGAGCACGAGCGGAGATCCGCGTACCGAGCGGCCGGTCGTGCAGCTCGTCGAATGCGTGCGCACCGATCCCCACGGCGAGCAGGAAGGCAAGCAGCGCCGCGCCGATCCGCTCCGCGTGAACCCTGGGGGCAGCGGCGGCCCCGATTGCCACATAGCTCAGATGCCAGGCCGTGTAGGGCGGGTGCAGGAGCGTGACGAGGTCACCCAGCAAACCCTCACCGCGGGCATAGAATGCGGGCCGTTCAAGGCTCTCGGCCGACGTCGCGCTTCACCCCCCACATCACGACACCGCCGCCCAGGCTCATGCGCCGAGCCTCGACCGAGACCAGCCCGGCCTGCCGCCACAGCTCGACGACCCGCTCGAGCGGGTAGCGTGAGTAGAACCCAGCGATGCTCGGGCCCAGAAAACGCCCGACCTCGTACCACTCACGCGAGACGAGGCGGCCGAGCATGGGTAGAGCGGCCCATGTGTAGAACCGCCAGGCCAGGCGCAGCAAGGGGCGCGGCGGGACTCCGAACTCGAGTGAGGCAATTCGTCCCCCTGGCTTGAGCACCCGCGCGAGCTCGCGGATCGTCGCCGCCGGATCATCCACGTAGCGGAGCAGATACGTGAACGTCAGAGCGTCGAACTCACCGTCGGAGAACGGCAGATGCTCGGCTTCGCCGTGGACGATGCTCACCCGCTCACGCAAGCGCGGGTTCGCCGATACACGGCGTCGGGCCTGCTCGAGCATCGCGTCGCTCTGATCCAGCGCGACAACCGAGCATCCGCTGCTCCTGACCAGCGCCTGCGCCACCAAGCCGGTGCCCGTCGCCACATCGAGTACACGCTCCCCCGCCGACGGCCGGAGCGCCCGGACCATAGTCCGCCTCCAGCGCGGATCCTGCCCGAAGCTGAACAGGGCTGCGATCAGACCGTAGTGTCCGGGCAGACCGGCAAACAGCCCGAGCGCATGGCGTTTGCGGGCGGAAGCGTCCTGTTCCGATGCGTTGGGACCTGGGCTTGGCGTGGCGCTGCCAACGGTACCGCGCGCACTCACGATCAGCGGCCTGGTGCTGCCCCGCCTTACGGGGCCCGGAGCGTGTCGATCACCAGATCTAGGTGGCGGCGCCAGTCGAAGCCCGGGCCGTGGTGGGTCATCGTGGCCGAGACGCCGCACATCAGCATCGCGATGTCGCTCGCGACGATCTCTGGGCGCATGCCTCCGGCCCGTTGGGCGCGTTCAATCAGTTCTGAGGTGTAGCCGTACAGCTCCAGCTGCACGGCTTCGGCTTCATGCCAGACCCGCTCATCAACGCCCGTGAGCGCATGTTGCATTGCGGCGTCGTCGGCGCACTCCTCGGCGTTGCGCCTCAACATGTCGGCGAACACGTCAAACGGATCGCCTTCACGCTGAATCGCCTCACGGGCGCCGTCAACCAGGTGCTGAAACTTCTGGCGCACGAGTTCCGCCATCAGTGCTTCCTTGGTCGGAAAGTGCCGGTAGACGGTGCCCACGCCCACGTGTGCTCGCTCGGCCACTTCATCAATCTGGGCCTCAGCTCCGTGCTGGGCGAACACTTCCTTGGCGCTCTGGAGGATGCGCTCGCGATTGCGGCGCGCGTCGGCTCGGAGCGGGCGGTTGGTCTGAGTCGTCGTCATCACAATCTTTTCACCCGGACGATCTTGACAAACGGAACCGTAGTTTACTATCGTCGCCCAGCGCAAGCGGAACCGGAGGTCAGCTTCCATGTCAACCCTAGCCCAGACTCAAGGGCCTGATTACACCCCCCGGGCGAAGAACCTCGCCTTGATCCTGCTGGCGATGACCCAGTTCGTGATCGTAATCGACGCCTCGATAGTGAATGTCGCGCTGCCCTCGATCGGCACCGCGCTCCATTTCGCCCGCGCGGACCTCTCGTGGGTGGTGAACGCGTACACACTCACGTTCGGAGGGTTCCTCTTGCTGGGAGGACGACTGGCCGACCTCCTCGGTCGCCGGCGCATGTTCATGCTCGGCCTGGTGGTCTTCTCGGTGGCCTCCCTGGCCGGCGGGATCGCCCAGTCTGAGGGATGGCTGATCGCCGCCCGCGCGATCCAAGGCCTGGGCGCGGCGATCGTCTCCCCGGCTGCCCTCTCAATCATCACCACGACCTTCGCCGAAGGCGCCGAGCGCAATCGCGCGCTCGGCATCTGGGGCGCCGTCGCCGGCGCCGGCGGCGCCGCGGGCGTCCTGCTGGGCGGCATTCTGACCAGCGGCCTAAGCTGGCGCTGGGTTCTGTTCGTCAACGTGCCGATCGGACTTGTGGCCGCCGGGCTGGCCCCGCGGACGCTTCTCGAGAGTCGGTCCCTGGGCGAGCGTAGGAGCTTTGATCTGCTCGGCGCGGTGACCGTTACCGCAGGTCTGGCGCTTCTGGTCTACGCCGTGGTCGACGCGGTCAACTCCGGCTGGGGCTCATCGACCACGCTGATCCGGCTCGCGATCGCTGCCGCGCTGTTGATCGCCTTCTTGATCATCGAGCTACGAGAGCGCCACCCCCTGATGCCCTTCTCGATCTTCCGCCTGCGCACCCTGCGAGGGGCGAACATCGTCGGGCTGCTGATCGGAATGTCTTTGTTCTCGATGTTCTTCTTCATCTCGCTCTACGTCCAGAACGTGCTGCATTACTCGCCGATCAAAGCCGGCCTGGCCTACCTCCCGCTTGCCGTGGGGATCATTCTGTCCGCCGGGGCCGCGTCGCAGCTCGTCACCCGGGTCGGCTTCAAGCCGCCCCTGATCGCCGGCATGCTGCTGGTGGCCGGCGGCCTGCTGTGGTTCTCCCAGGTACCGGCC
>CAXMLR010000356.1:0-5453 GCA_964194275.1 uncultured Solirubrobacterales bacterium | reverse complement strand
AGCATCTTCTCGAAGTGGGGGACCGTCCAGGTCGCGTCGACGGTGTAGCGCGAGAACCCTCCCCCGACCTGGTCATAGATCCCGCCGCGCGCCATCGATCGGAGCGCGTCGAGTGCGAGCCCCTGCTCGCCCCGGGCCATCAGCAGTTCGATCGTCGAGCTTTGGGGGAACTTCGGCGCGCCGCCCCAGCCACCGTTTTCATGGTCATAGCTCTCGCGCAGTGCGGTGAGGGCATCCGTGAGCAGTTCGCCGCGGATCGGCTCCGGGGAGGGCTTGATGCGCGCGGTGGCGCCGAGTGACTGCGCGACGCGAGTTCCCTGCTCACGGATCTCCTCGCGCCGCTTCTCCCAGGCATCCGCGACGGCGAGCAGCACCATCCGCCAGCTCGGCATGCCCTGGCGTTGCTCAGGCGGGAAGTACGTCCCGATGAAGAACGGGGCCTGCTCCGGGGTGAGAAATGCGTTCAGCGGCCAGCCACCGTGGCCGGTCATCGCCTGGCAGGCCTCCATGCACAGCGCGTCGATGTCCGGCCGCTCCTCGCGGTCGACCTTGATGCACACGAAGTGCTCGTTCATCAACGCCGCGATCTCCGGATCCTCGAAGGACTCGCGCTCCATCACGTGACACCAGTGACACGCGGAGTATCCGATCGAGACGAGCAGCGGGCGGTCGTCCTGGGAGGCCCGCTGCAGCGCCTCCTCCGCCCATGGATTCCAGTCCACGGGATTGTTCTTGTGCTGCAGGAGATAGGGCGACGTCTCGCCGGCGAGTCGGTTGGCCACTGAGATCAGCCTACCCAGGCCGGACGTGGCCAATACCCTTGGCAAGCACGCCGCGACCAGGAGGAGCTCAATTGTCAGCCAACCGTGAACCGGTTACCGCCCCAAACGCCCCCAGGGCCGTGGGTCCCTACGTCCACGGGATCCGTGCGGGCAACCTTCTGTTCTGCTCCGGCCAGGTCGGGTTGGACCCGAAGACCGGTGAGCTCGCGGGGGTCACGGCGGGGGAGCAGGCCGGGCGCTGCCTGGAGAATTTGGCCGCGGTCTGCGACGCCGCCGGGACGACCCTCGGGCATGCCGTGCGGATGACTGTCTACCTGACGGACATCGGTGCGTTCGCGGAGGTCAACGACGTCTACGGCTCATTCTTCGAGTCCAGTCCGCCCGCGCGGGTCGCGATCGGTGTGGCTGCGCTCCCGCTCGGGGCAAAGGTCGAGATCGACGCGGTGGTGGCGTTTCCTGAGTGAGCTGAGCACCCGCGCCGAGACTGAGGTCTCGCGCCAGGGCGTTGGGCTTCCCGCGGGGCACGGGCGCCGGCATCGTGCCCGAGGATTCGGCCACCGACGCGACGTAGTTCCTGCTTCAGCGGGCCAACGAGCTGCCGAACACGCCCTGCTGAGGGGTCAGGCGACCGTGGAGGCGCGGGCGCCGCGGTATTCCCGGGCCTGTTCCACCAGCGCACAGATCACCCGGCTCTTCTCATCCGCTTCTGGGTGCCATTGCACCCCGAGAACGAATCGGTGCCCCGGCGCTTCGATCGCCTCCGGAATGTCGTCGAACACCGAGATCCCGGTCACCACGAGACCGTCCCCGACCCTGTCCACGCCCTGATGGTGATGTGACTTGGTGTTGTGCAGCTCCTCCCCCGCCGCGCGCGCGGCCAGCGATCCGGGATCCAGGCGCACCTCGTGATCGGAGCCCTCGAAGCTGCCGAGTCGACGTCGATGCTCGTGATTTCCGACGACGTCGGGGAGGTGCTGGTGCAGAGTGCCGCCGCAGGCGACGTTGATCAGCTGCATCCCTCGGCAGATCCCCAACACCGGCAGGTCCATCTCGATCGCCTGCCGCGCCAACGCAAGCTCCACCCGGTCGCGCGCGGGAACGGTTCCCTTCGTCTCGACGTGCGGCTGCGCCCCGTAGGCCGCCGGGTCGATATCTGCACCACCGGCCAGGATCACGCCGTCGATGCGCTCGAGCACGTCATCGGGGTCCTCGATCAGGTACGGATCCGGGGGGATCATCAGCCCCAGGGCCCCCGCGGACTGGATCGCGGTCAGATAGCTGAACGAAAGCAGCGCTGCCTGTTGATCCCATGCACCCCAGCGCGCGCGCTCGAGCACGGTGCAGATTCCGATCAGAGGTCGATGCTCGCCCATCGCCATTGAGGCTAGCGATCGGCCTGCCGCAGGCTTGCGCGGCGCACCTTCCCGCTGGTCGTCTTCGGCAGCTCGTCGACGAAGTCGACGATCCGTGGGTACTTGTACGGCGCGGTCTCCCGCCTAACGTGCTCCTGCAGTTCGACTGCGAGCTCCGCGCTGGCCTGGCGCCCGTCGCGCAGCACCACCACCGCACGGACCACCGCTCCCCGCTCGTCGTCGGGCGCTGCGACCACCGCGGCTTCGGCCACCGCGGCGTGGGAGACCAGCGCCGATTCCACCTCGAAGGGCCCGATCCGGTACCCGGCCGAGATGATCACGTCGTCGGTGCGCCCCTCGAAGAACAGAAACCCGTCCTCGTCCTGGCGCACGCGGTCACCGGTGCGCCACGGCGCTTCGATCGGCGCGGGTTCGCCGTCCAGATAACCGACGAAGAATGTCGGGTCGCTGCCGGGGTCGCGGAGTACCAACTCGCCGTCCTCGACGGTCAGCCGTATGCCCGGGAGCGGACGGCCCATCGAGCCCGGCCGGGTTCTCTCTCCGAGAGGCATGCCGGTCAGCTGGCCGGTCTCGGTCTGGCCGTACCCGTCCCGGATCTCGAGCCCTATCGACTCCTTGAACGCGCGCAGCACCTCGGGGTTGAGCGCCTCGCCGGCGGCGACCAAGCCGCGCAGCCCCGGCACCGGCGAGAGTTCGACCCGCTTGGCGATCACCCGGTACTCGGTCGGCGCCATGCAGAGCACGTTTACCGGCTCGGCGGCCAGGATCTCCATGCGTTCGAAGGGATCAAAGCGGGCGTCATGCAGGAGCGCGGCGGCGCCCCGGATCCATGGCGCGATGAAGGCGTTGCGGGCGGATTTCGACCAGCCGCTGGCGGCCGTGCACCACACCAGCTCTCCGGGGCGCGCGTCGAGCCAGTGCTCGGCCTGCAGTCGCTGGCCCGGAAGGTATCGCTGGCCATGCACGATCCCCTTGGCCTCTCCGGTCGTCCCGCTGGTGAAGGTGATCAGGCACGGGTCGTGTGCCGCTAGCTCCACCGCCGGGACTGGATCCTGCGTGAATAGCGATTCGTCCGGGATCGTCAGAACGCGGCATTCGGGCTTGGCCCTGCTCAGCTCGTTGAGGTTCCGATCGTCGGCCACGATCAGCTTCGGGCGCGCGGTGTCCAGGCGCTGTCGCAAGTCCTTGGCTCGCAGCTGTTCGTTGCACGGCAGCGCGACGGCGCCGATGCGAAAGCAGCCGAGCATCGTCAGCACCCACTCGGGCCGGTTGCCGATCAGCGTCATCACCACATCTCCGCGCCCGATGCCGCCACGCTGGAGCGTCCCCGCCAGGGCCGCGCTGCAGGTCGCGACCTCGCCAAACGACCACTCCCGGCGGCTACCGTCGCGCGCCAGCTCGACTAGAGCGCGCGTCCCTGGCGGGGCCCGTTCGACGACGTCACGCGCGAAGTTCATGACGGCGCGCAGTCTGGCAGGATCGATCCCCGCGACCTGCTGGAAGGCGCCGCGATGGCCAGCCACCTGCATCGCTGCGGTGACTGGGGATTGTCGTTGCGGGCAGCTGAACCGCACTCGATAAGCTGGGTGGACGATGGGCTTGATGACCGGTAGCGGTCCGCTTGGCCGCCAGCCAGCGGGAAGGTTCAACTTCGAGCCTCCCGCTCCCGGCTGGGCGGTGTACCTGGATCCGACGCCGAAGCGGATCCGTGTCGTCGTCGGTGGCGAGACGATCGCCGACAGCTCCCGCGCGATGATCATGCAGGAGTCCGGCCTGCAGCCGGCCTACTACTTTCCGCCGGAGGACGTCCGCACGGAGTTCCTCGAGCGAAGCGACCGCCAGACGCACTGCCCGAAGAAGGGCGACGCGTCCTACCACACGATCCGGGTGGGCGATCACGTCGTCGAGGCCGGGGCCTGGTACTACCCGGAGCCGCTCGAAGGCGCTCTCCCGATCAAAGACCTGATCTCGTTTTACTTCCACCGCATGGACCGGTGGCTGGAAGAGGACGAGGAGATCTTTGGCCATCCGCGCGATCCCTACCACCGGATCGACACGCTCTCGACGCACCGGCACATCCGCGTCTCGCTCGACGGGGAACTGCTGGCCGAGACGGATAATGCGGTGGCGTTGTTCGAGTCGAACCTGCCGCCGCGCTGGTACCTCCGGCGTGAGGACGTTCGGGTGGCGCTCGAGGACAGCGAGAGCACCACCTACTGTCCCTACAAGGGCTACGCGAGCTACTTCTCGCCGAAGCTCGCCAGTGGTGAGCTCGGCAAGGACCTGGTCTGGTACTACCCGGACCCCCTGCTCGACGCGACGCGCGTGGCGAACCTGCTCTGCTTCTTCAACGAGCGCGTCGACATCGAGCTCGACGGCGTAATGCAGGAGCGTCCGGAGTCGCCCTGGAAGCACGGCGCAAAGGGGGACGCGCAGAACGCCCCGCCCGCTCAGACCCGCGGCTAGCCTCGCAGGTTCTCCAGGATCTTCTCGAGGCGCGCCGCGACGCGCTGCGGCTGCTTTGTGAGCTGTCGGTGAGTGATGCGGAGCGTCTCGATGCCTTGCGCTTTGGCGTCGAGGTCACGGACGTGGTCGCGCTCGAACGACGCGCGATCTGAGTGGTAAGCGTATCCGTCGAGTTCGACGATCAGCCGCTCGGCTTCGAAGTACGCATCGACCTCGTAGCCGCCGACCTTCGTGTTGACCTTCGGCCGTGGGAGCTCGTAGCGCTCACATAGCGCCAGGAAGGCGTCTTCGAGTTCGGACCGGGTGGGACCGGTTTTGGGGTCGGTGAAGCGCCGGAGTCTGCGGGAGCCGGGGTGGGTGGGGCAACGAAGGAGGATGTCCTCCAGCTCAGCTGGCCCAAGGAGTTTCGCGAGCCGCATTTCATTGACCGTACGGGCCAGGGCCATCTCGGTGAGGCCCGGGCCGCAGTCGAGGACCGTTCGTGCCGGGCTGGTCACGCGAATGCCGTGCCGGGTGCGGAAATCGCGCCGCACGAGCGTCCGGCAAACGTGCACACGAATGCCCTTCGGGCGGCGGTCCACTGAGCTCACCACCTCCCCAACGCTGGCTGGCCAGCCAGCCAAGCCCCAGAGAGCGAGTGCGGAGCGGTGGGATAATGCAGCGGCTGGGCCACAGGCCAGGGCTGCCGCCGCGGCTCGCTCAAGCGCGGTGGTGGGTGGGCCGCCGACGGAGTAGACGCCGGGATAGGCGCGGTAAAGCCAGCCTCGACGAACTCTGTATGCGATGGCGTTGTCGTTCAATCCGGCATCGAGCAGCTGCCGCCGCGTGACGT
>CAXMLR010000355.1:0-1737 GCA_964194275.1 uncultured Solirubrobacterales bacterium | reverse complement strand
ACCGCGGGCCTGCGGGTTGAGGTGCGCAGCGGCGGGTGCTCGGGCTTTCAATACCGCCTCGCGTTTGATCGCGCTCAAGATGGTGATGCGGTGTTCGAAGACCACGGACTGCAGATCCTGGTTGATAACCAAAGCCTGCCCTACATCGATGGTTCGAGCATCGACTGGCTCGACGCGCTGGCCGGGCTGCAGGTCAACAACCCCAACGTCGTATCGTCCTGCGGGTGCGGGTCGTCGTTCCATGTTGCCAACGAGGCGTCAGAGTCCACCTGATTGAGCGCCGCCCACGCCGGGGGACCCACGGCGGCCAGGCATCCGCCAAGCCGACACTCAACGGCGTCCGACTGGTCTTCCACAGCTCGTGAGAGCCCGTCGTCGTGGCCTTCGGCCCGTGGCCGCCGTGCTGATCGGCGCGAGCGTCCTCGCTGGGGTGGTGACAATCGCGGCCCGCGTCCTGAGCGCGAGCGATGCCGCCGTTCGAGCGCTCGAGGCGGTGACCCTCTTGCTCGCAGCCAGCGCGTATCTGGCCTACGCGCTGGCCCACCACAAGAACCGACGCGAGCTGCTGACTCGATCGATTCTCGTCAGCGCATTCTCACTTTGGGCGATCGTCCAAGTCGCCCCCGAACAGATTGACATTGCACTGCTGAACGACGTGGTAATCCTGCTGTTCGTGGCCGACCTTGCCGTCCTGCTGAGCCCGTGGACGTGACCACGGGCCACTCGCCGTGGGCTCAGCCGCCGATGCGCGACATCTCCACCTTGCCGCGCCGGCGGGTACTCGCGGTCCGTAGTTCCGAGTAGCGGTCAGTTCGTGCGCTCCAAACGGTGCGCAAACGATCGACGATCGCGGCGTCGCTGGCCCCCCCGCGAACCAGCGCTCGAAGGTCGTGGCCCTCCGATCCGAAAAGACAGGTGTACAACCTGCCTTCCGGCGAAAGACGGGCACGGGTGCAGCCGCGACAGAACGGCTGCGTAACGGACGCGATCACGCCGATCTCGCCAGCCCCGTCACGGTAGCGGTACCGACCAGCCACCTCCCCCACATAGTTCGGCTGAAGGCGCTCGAGCGACCATCGCGTCTCAATCGCCGCGACGATGTCTGCAGCAGAGACAACCTCGTCCAGCCGCCACCCGTTTGTGGTGCCGACGTCCATGTACTCGATGAAACGCAAGATGTGACCGGTGTGCCGGAAATGCTCGGCCATGGCGAGGATGTGATCATCGTTGGCCCCGCGCTTGACGACCATGTTGACCTTGATCGGGGCTAGGCCCGCGGCGGCGGCAGCTTCGATCCCCTCCAGCACTCGGGCCACGGGGACACTGACGTCGCTCATCGCGCGGAAGACCGCGTCATCGAGTGCATCGAGACTGACCGTAACCCGACGCAGCCCAGCATCAGCGAGGAGGCCGGCCTTGCGGGCGAGCAGGGCGCCATTGGTCGTCAGGGCAAGATCCTCCACCCCCTCGATGTCCGCCAGCGACCCCACGAGCCGCTCGACCTGCCGACGAACCAGCGGCTCGCCGCCGGTTATCCGCAGCTTTGATACCCCGCACGCCACAAAGGCCCTGGCTAGGCGCTCGATCTCCTCAAACGTCAGCACTTCCTCGCGTGGGAGAAACTCGGCGCCCGGTCCGAACACATCCCGCGGCATGCAATACACACAGCGAAAATTGCAGCGGTCAGTGACGGAGATCCGCAAATCGCGCATCGGTCGCTGCAGGACGTCAACGGCG
>CAXMLR010000354.1:0-8326 GCA_964194275.1 uncultured Solirubrobacterales bacterium | reverse complement strand
CTCCTCCAGCGCCCGGCGCAGGGCCGAGCCCGCGGCGAGCAGTCGATCCTGCCCGACGAACTCCTCAAACGTCCGCGGGCGCATCCTGGCCGCCAGCGGCGCACCAGCGTCGGGCGCCGGCGCATCGCCGCGCGTGTCATCGCTGTCGAACAGCTGCTCCATGATTGAAGTATGCGGGCTAGGGCGATGCCCTCAGCGGCCGACGATCGCCAGTGCAGCATCGTGCACCAGACCGTTTGTCGCGATCCCGTCGCCGCCGCCGGCTCCGGGGGCACCGGAGAGGTCGGTGAAACGGCCTCCGGCCTCCTCGACCACGACGGCAACCGCGGCCAGGTCCCAGATCGACACCGCGGGGTCCAGCGCGATCTCGGCGGCTCCCTCGGCGACCAGCATGTACTGCCAGGCGTCGCCGACACCGCGGGTGCGCCAGCAGCTTCGCCCGAGCTCGACGAGCGCGTCCAGACGGCCGATTGCGTCCCAATCCTCGATCCCGCCCCAGGCCAGCTGGGCATCGCCCAGGCTGGCGATGCTCGACACCCGGATCGGAGCACCGTCGGCGAACGAGCCCGCCCCCCGGGAGGCCCACCACCGCCGCCCCGCGGCGGGAGCGGAGACGACCCCGACGGTTAGATCCGCGTCGACGGAGAGTGCGATCAAGCTCGACCAGGTGGGCATCCCGCGGACGTAGCTCTTGGTGCCGTCGATGGGATCGATGATCCAGCGCCGGGCACTGCCGGTCCTGAGCACGTCTTCGTACTCCTCGCCGATCACCGCGTCCTCAGGACGAGCCTCGGCCAGCCGAGCTCGGATCGCTTGCTCCACCGCACGATCGGCTTCGGTCACGGGGGTCAGATCGGGCTTGGTCTCGATCAGGAGATCGTCGGCTCGGTAGCGGCGCAGCGTGATCTCGTCGGCCAGATCGGCCAGCTCCAGCGCGAGCGCGAGATCCTCGGAGGTGGCGGCCACGTCGCATGACTCTACGAGAGTTGATCGCGGGTTAGGCTCTGTGCATGCACAGCTCCGAGCTCCAGAACGAGACCACCGAGGTGCTGACGGAGCTCGTCCGCTTCAACACGGTCAACCCTCCCGGCAACGAGCGTCCGGCGATCGAGCACCTCGAGCGCTACCTCGCCGCCGCGGGTTTCGAGACCGAGATCCTCGCCACCAGCGAGTCACGCCCGAACCTGATCGCGAATCTCACCGGAGAGGCCGACGGTCCGACGCTCGTCCTGCTCGGGCACGTCGACACCGTGCTTGCGGATCCGAGCGAATGGCAACACGACCCGTGGTCGGGGGACGTGGAAGATGGCTTTCTGTGGGGACGCGGGGCACTCGACATGAAGTCCCAGGTCGCCGCCGAGGCAGTGGCCGGAGCGACGCTGGCGCGAGCCGGCTGGCGTCCGGCGCGCGGGACCCTCCGGCTGGTGTTCGTGGCCGACGAAGAGACCGGTGGCGAGGTCGGTGCGCGGTGGCTGTGCGAGCAACATCCCGACAAGGTCCGCTGCGACATGCTGCTCAACGAGGGCGGCGGCGGGGTGTTCAAGTACGACGGGCGCCGCCGGTACGGCGTCTGCTGCGCCGAGAAGGGAATCTTCCGCTTCACCATCACCGCAATCGGAGCGGCGGGACACGCATCCCTGCCCAAGACCGGCGAGAACGCGTTGCTGAAGTTGGGCCCGGTGCTGCTGAAGCTCGCCGGTGCGCCAACGTCGTTCAACGTCACCGACGGGCCGGCCGCGCTCCTGCGCGGACTGGGTCAGGATCCGGAGGACCCAGCGGCGGCGCTGGAACAGATCGCCGCGCAGGAACCCGCGCTGCTGACCCTGATCGAGCCGATGCTCGGAGTGACGCTGACGCCGACGATGGCCCATGCCTCCGACAAGGTGAACGTGATTCCCTCGCGCGCGTCGCTCAAGGTCGACTGCCGGGTTCCTCCCGGCCTCGGCGAAGCGGCAGCGCGCACGCGGATCAAGGAGGTGCTCGGCGAGCTGCACGACGAGGTCCAGATTCGGTTCACCGAGACGGTGACGGGAAACCAGTCGGCGATCGACACGCCGCTGATGGACACGATCGAGCGTTGGATTGCCGCCAACGATCCGGGCGCGGCGACCGTGCCGGTGATCCTGCCGGGGTTCTCGGACTCGCGCTGGTTCCGTGAGGCGTTTCCGGATTGTGTGGCCTACGGCTTCTTTCCTCAGCGCGACCAGACGCTGCTCGAGGCTGCGCCGCTGGTCCACAACGCCGACGAGCGGATCGACGTGCGTGACCTCGGCTTCGCCGCGGGCTGCTACGCGGACCTGGCCACCGAGCTTCTGGGCTGAGGCGCACCGCGGAGCTGGCGCGTCGCGCGCGGGATCAGACTCCCGGCCAGCAGCACGAGACCGATCGCGCTGCCGACACCGAGCACCGTCCGAGCGCCCAGGCTGGCGGCGAGCGGACCGGCCACGGCGAAGCCGACCGGCATCAGGGCGAGCGAGCCCATCCAGTCCCACGCGCTGACGCGCGAGAGCGCGGACGCGGGGATGTACTGCGCCAGCGCGGTCTCCCACCAGATCATCATCAACGAGAACGCGAACCCGGTCGCGACGGCGAACACCACCACCACCGCCACCGGCGCTCCGAGCGCGAGCGCACCGTTTTGCAGCGGCCACGCGAGGACCAACAGCAGCCCCGCCCGCAGCGGCCGGGCAGGACGCCAGCGCAGACCGATGACCGCGCCGAACACGGCGCCGGCACCGGCCAGGCTCTCGAGCACGCCGAACACGCCCGCGCTGCCGTAGAGGTCCCGGGCGACCACGGGTGCGAGCGAATACCACTGCGCATACACGCACAGCACCGCACCGGTGAAGGCCACGATCGTCACCCACACCCAGCTCCGGGAGCGGACCTCGCGCCAGCCGGAGCGCAGCTCCTGCCACATCGGCGCCGCCGGTGCCTGCTCGCCGCGGGGCCGGGGATGAACGCGGAGCAGCAGCACCGCGCTGAGCAGAAAGCTCCCAGCGTCGAACACGAAGGCTTCGCCGGCGCCGAGACCGAGCACGAGCGCGGTGGCCAAGGCCGGACCGACGAGGAACGCGACGTTGGCCGTCGATTCCGTGAGCGCGCGGGCATCCTGGATCAGCTCCTCGGGCACGGTCTGGGGCAGGAGCCCGGTGTAGGCCGGCTGGAAGAACGCCCGCGCGGCGCCGAACAACGCCTCGATCACCACGAGCTCCCAGATCCGCACCGTGCCGGCGAAGATCAGGATCGCCACGATCACGTGCAGGACGCAGCGGATCCCATCGGTCACGATCATGATCCGGTGGCGCGGGAGCCGGTCCGCCCACACGCCGCCGAACAGGATCAGCGCGACCAGCGTCACCGCCTGCGCGCCCAGCACCAGCCCCAGGTCGGTCGGCGAGCCGGTCCGCTGGGTGATGAACAGCGCCAGGGCCACGACCACGACCTGGTCGCCGACCGCGCTCGCGGACTGGCCGAGGAACAGATATCGGAAATTCTCGTAGCGCAGGACGCGCAGATAGGCACTCATCGGACCCTCTTCACTGACGGAAACGACGGGACGATCAAGCAGCCGCGGATGCCCTCAGCGGGCGGCGGCAGCGGGAGCAGCGGTTTCGGTCAGATGCTGAGCATCGCCCGGCGAATGTACCCACCCGATCGCCGGATGGCAAGCCCTCAGGCCGACGGCGAGAGCTCGAACTTCAACGAGAAGAAGTCGAGCGCGTGGGGCAGCGGCTTGTGTGGATCGAGACCGGGTTGCTCAAGCCGCACCGCGCGCTCACGCAGGACCGTTCCGAGCATCGCCTTGCCCACGAGCAGCGACAGACCGACCCCGGGGCAACCCTGGGGCCCGTGGCTGAAATGATTGAACTGCCAGTCATCGTCGGCATCCCCGCTCAGCCACCGCTCCGGGGCGAAGCGGTCGGCGAACTCCACGGCTTCCCGGTCACGGTGGTTGAACGTGTTGACGATCAGCAGCTGGGTTCCCTCCGGGACCGTGACCCCGCTCCAGTCGGTCTCATGCGCGGTCACGCGCGAGAGCATTGAGGTGGTCGGCCAGAGGCGCATCGCCTCCTGCAGGCACGCGCCCAGAAATGCGTCGTCGGCGCAGGCGCGCTCACGCTCAGGCTCGTGCACTGCCAGCAGCGCAAGGCAACGGAGCGCGTTGATCGCGAGCGTGTCGCCGAGCGCGAAGAGCCAATGGGTCACCTGCGCCGCCGGCCGGGTCCGCTCGGTGCTTGGCGCGCGCTCGAAGCACCCCACCAGCGCGCCCTCCTCGGCGGCTTCGACGTAGCGCTGCAGGCGCTCCGAGTAGCGCTCGAGCAGCCCCGCATCGCCCCGGCCGGGCGGATTTGCCTTGTCCATCAGCTCTCCGAGCAGCCGCGAGAGCTCGTCGTCATCGGCCGCCCCGAGGCCGAGGATGACCTGCCGCGCCACCCGGCGAACGGCAGCGTTCCATCGCTCCCAGTCGAGCTGTGCGGGCAGCGCCTGCGCCTCCTGCACCGCGACCGCGGCGAACTGATCGCCGAGCCGGTGGCTGGGCTCGTTCGTGTCGAGCACCGCCTCGGTGAACCGGCGGCGCTCTGACCACTCCGGATCCCGTGAGATGGTCAGGGCGTCCGGCTGGAAGTGCTCCATCCCGCTCTTCTTGGGCTCCGGGTCGGCGGCGAAGGGATCGGGCGAGCCTCCGAGGCCGTGGCGGATCGCGTCGCGGCCCAGCAGCAGCAACGCCTCGTCCTTGGCCACACGGATCCACAGGGGCCCTTCGCCGTAGCTGCGGCGCAGGCCGTTGATGAACGACACCGCGAGGCCGTCGGCGCCCGTTTTGGTCGCCGCGGCGGCGGCCGTCCGGCGACGGCGGAACAAGCCCTGGATGACATTCGGGGCCGCGACCTGCGCGGTGAACCGCAGCCCTTCGATCAACGACGCGTGCGGAAAGTCCTTGTCTGCCAAGCCGGGCGCGACCCTACCACGACAACAGCCGCGGTCGTGGCTCGCGCGGCCCCTAAATAGAATCCCGGCATGCCGAGCCGCCTTGACCCGCAGATCTTCCGGCTCCCGGTCGACCGAATTCGCAGCGGCTATTACTCCGACGCCTATTTCGTCTACACCAAGCAGCTGCTCGAGGACGAGAACCATCATCCGCGCGTGACCATGCAGGTCTTCCAGAAGCAGCGATCGCTGCTCGGCGGGATCGATGAGGCGATCGCCGTGCTGAAGCTCTGTGCAGGCCGCGGCGAAGGCGGCGAGTGGGAGTCCGGCTGGGACTCGCTCAAGGTGCACGCGCTGCACGAAGGCGACCGGATCGCGCCGCGAGAGGCGGTGATGACAATCGAGGGCGACTACAGCCTGTTCGCGCATCTGGAGACCGTGTACCTGGGCGTGATGGCGCGCCGGTCGCTGATCATGCATAACGTCGCGGAGGTGGTCCAGGCGGCGCGCGGCAAGCAGATCTTCTATTTCCCCGCCCGTCACGACCATTGGCTCGTCCAGACCGGCGACGGCTGGAGCGCGCACGTCGCCGGCGCGATCGGCGTCTCGACCGATGCCCAGGCCTCGTGGTGGGGAGGGACGGGGATCGGCACCGTGCCGCACGGCCTGATCGCGGCTTACGGCGGCGACACCGTGCGCGCCGCGGAGTTGTTCGCCCGGCGCTACCGCAAGGAGATGAACATCACCGTGCTGGTCGATTGGGAGAACGACTCGGTGCGCACCGCGCTCGACGTGGCGCGAGCCCTCGGGCCCGATCTGTGGGGAGTGCGCCTGGACACCTCGGAGCTGCTCGTCGACCGCGCGCTGCAGGACGAGATGGGCGACTTCAAACCGACCGGGGTGAACCCGCGACTGGTTGAGAAGGTTCGCTCCGCCCTCGACGCCGAGGGCTTCCAGCAGATCCGCATCGTGGCCAGCGGCGGCTTCACCGCGGCGCGGATCGCCGAGTTCGAAGCCGCGGAAGTCCCCGTCGATGCCTACGGCGTCGGCTCGTCGCTGATCCGCGGCGAAAACGACTTCACGGCCGACGTGGTGACCGTCGATGGGCGTCCCTGTTCGAAGGTAGGACGCCATGCCACGCCGAATCTCCGCCTTGAGCGGGTTGAGTGATCCTCGCCCAACACCTGGCCGCGGCGCGGCAGGACCGGCGCCTGTACTCGCTCAGTATCCTCCGCCGCCGATGCTGTCCACAATCGACCATGTGGGCGTCGCGGTGCAGGACATCGAGACGGCGCTCCTGCTGTACCGCGATGCGCTGCGGATGCCGCAGGTCCACCGCGAGACGGTGTCCGACCAGGGTGTGGACGCGGTCCTGCTCGACGTCGGCGATGCCCACGTGGAGCTGCTGGCGCCGCTGGGGCCTGACACCGCCGTGGGCAAGTTCCTCGCGCGGAGGGGACCTGGCCTGCATCACGTGGCCTACCGTGTGGCTGACATCGAGGAGACCCTGCGCCAGCTGTCCGCGGCCGGACTGCGCCTGATCGACGAGCAACCACGGATCGGCATCCGGGGCTCACGAGTGGCGTTCCTGCACCCGGCGTCGACGGGCGGCGTCCTAACCGAAATCGTCCAGCCAGCTAACGGCGGAGACCACTAGATATGGCAGATGACAAGCCACAGAAGATCAATATCGGATTCGTCGGGAGCCAGATCCTGAGCGCGCGGGTGGCGCCAGGGGAGCTCACGCGCCTGCGCAATGCGCTCGGGTCGGAGGGCTGGCATGAGCTCACCGCTGAGGACGGGACGATCGCGCTCGACCTGAGCAAGGTCGTCTACGTGCTCGTCGACCACGAGGGTCACCGGGTCGGCTTCGGGACCTGAGCGGCGGCTTGCTCGCGCCGCTACTGAAGGTGGACCGGGATGCGCTGCTGGTCCTCCGCACGCGCGGGCATGACCCGCGGATCGAGCGGGCGGTGGCGGCCTACTCGCGAACCGGCGAGCACGCGGCATGCTGGTTGTTGCTCGGCGTGACCGGCGCGCTGTGCGACCGCGACGGTTGGCGGCGGGCGCGGTGGCGCCGCGGCCTGCGTGTCATAGCCGGGTCCTATGCGCTGAACTACGCGGTCAAGGTGACGACGCGCCGGCGGCGGCCCGAGCTGCCGGGCTTGCCCCCGTTGACGGGCACGGTGTCCGGGCTGTCGCTGCCGAGCGCCCACGCGACTTCGTCGTTCGCCGCGGCACGGGCGTTCAGCGGCCTGCTCCCGTCGGCGATGCTGTACGCCGCGGCCGCGTGCTTGGCCGTGAGCCGGCCCTATCTCGGCGTCCACTACCCGAGCGACGTGCTGGCCGGCGCGGCCTTGGGCACGGCGGTGGACGCGGCCTGGCCGAGCGCTGGCTGGAGCGATTTTCCATGAAGGTCGGGATCGTGGGGATGCCCAACGCCGGGAAGTCGTCGCTGTTCCGCGCCCTGACCGGGGTGGCGGCCGAGGCGGCCAATTACCCGTTCACCACGATCGAGCCGAACATCGCCGTGGTCCCGGTGCTCGATCAGCGCCTCGACGCCGTCGCCGCGACGGTGAGGGCCTCCAACGTGGTCCCGGACACAATCGAGTTTCACGACATCGCGGGCCTGGTCGCGGGAGCCCATCGAGGCGAGGGTCTGGGCAACCAGTTTCTGGCCAACATCCGGGAGACCGACGCGATCGTCCACGTCGTACGTGCCCACAATGATCAGGGCGTCGTCCACCCCGAGGGCCGGGTCGATCCGATGGCGGACATCGAGACGATCGAGACCGAACTGATCTACGCCGACCTCGAGCAGGCCGAGCGCCGGCACGATCGCGTCGTGCGCCAGGCCCGCGGGGGGGATCGCCACGCGATCGCGGAGGAGCGGTGGCTAGCCGCCCTGATCGAGGCTCTGCAGGCCGGCAGGCCGGCGCGGACGGTGGCGCCCCCGGCCGACGCCGCCGACGCGATGAAGCTGCTCTCGCCGTTGACCGGGAAGCCGGTGCTGTTCGTGATCAACGTCGACGAGGGCAGCTCCGACGTGCCTGCGGAGCTGCTCGGATACGCCACCGCCCAAGGCGCCGCGGCAGTCGCCGTGTCGGCCCGGCTCGAATCCGAGCTCGGGGAGCTCGAGGATGAGGACGCCGCCGCGATGCGCGCGGACCTCGGGCTCAGTGAATCCGGGCTGGCCACAGTGATCCGCGGCGCGTTCTCGCTGTTGGCGCTGGTCGCCTTCTTCACCGCCGGTGAGGACAAGCCCGCGCAGTCATGGCACCTTCGCTCGGGCCTGTCGGTGTGGCATGCCGCCGGGATGATTCACAGCGACATCCAGCGCGGTTTCGTCCGCGCCGAGGTCGTGAGCTGGCAGGCACTGGTCGACGCCGGCGGG
>CAXMLR010000353.1:0-5627 GCA_964194275.1 uncultured Solirubrobacterales bacterium | reverse complement strand
CAAGGGCGGCGAGTGCCCGCTCCAGGACATCTCCTTCGGCTGGGGGCTCGGCCGCAGCCGCTTCATCGAGCCCAAGCGACACTTCGAGAAGCCGCTGGCGCTGTCACCGCTGGTGGCGATCGATCGCGAGCGCTGCATCCTCTGCTACCGCTGCGTGCGCTTCTCCCAGGAGATCTCCGAGGACTACCAGCTGATCTTCGCTGAGCGCGGCGCCCATACGTTCGTGGCCACCCACGATGGGCACCCGTACGTGGCCCCGTTCAGCGGCAACATCATCGAGCTGTGTCCAGTCGGTGCGCTGACCTCGCAGCCCTACCGCTTCCGCGCGCGGCCGTGGGACATCGAGGGCGCGGGCGGGATCTGCACCCTGTGCCCGGCGCAGTGCAACGTCACCTTCACGGTGCGTGACGAGAAGGTCATGCGCGTGTTGGCCCGCGACCACGCCGAGGTCGACGACGGCTGGCTGTGCGACAAGGGCCGCTTCGCCTACCAGGCGATCCATGTCGACGAGCGCATCACCGCGCCGCTGGTCCGCGACGGCGACGAGCTGCGCGAGGTCTCATGGGAGCGCGCGCTCGAGGTCGCAGGCGGCCTGGGACGCCACACGGGGCGCGTCGGCGCGCTGGTCGGCGGCCAGGCCACCAACGAGGAGGGCTTCCTCCTTCAGCGGCTGCTGCGCGAGGGCCTCGATTCAAATGACATCGACTCCCGCGTCGGCGGCGATGTCCCGCTCGAGGTGACGCGCGCGCTGGCCGCACCCGCGCTGCAGGCCACCGTGCCTGACTTGGAGTTCGCCCACACCGTGCTCGTCCTTGGCTGCGAGCCGCTCGACGACGCGCCGATCCTCGACCTGCGGATCCGCAAGGGCGTGCGCCGCCGCGGGGTGAATCTGGCCATCGCCACCGCCCGACCGAGCGCGCTGGATGTCAATGCCAAGACGGTAATTCGCTACTCGCCAGGCCAAGACGCGACGTTCCTAACCGAGCTCGCCGACGACCTGGCCGGCGAGGTAAACGGGGAGCTGGCGAAACTGCTCCGCGACGGCGGCGCGGACGTGGTGATCCTGTGGAGCGAGCGACTTGGTGCCGAGGCCGCGCCGGCGCTGCTGCGGATCGCCAACACGCTGGGGCTGGCCGACCGCGCCGGCGCCGGTCTGCTGGAGATTCCTTCTGGCGCCAACGGGCGCGGGCTGCGCGAGGTCGGCGTGATCCCCAGCGCCAAACCGGGCTACGCCGAGCCGGCCCGCGCCCCCGGGCGCGACGCAGCCGCGATCGCGCAGGCCGCCGCCGACGGCGAGCTCACCGCCCTGTATCTGTTCCAGACCGACCCGATCCGCGAGCAGCCCAACCGCGCCCTGTGGGAGCGAGCCCTACACCAGGCCCCGGTCGTAGTGGCGCATGCCTCAGTGCTCACCGAGGGCCTGGCTAAGCACGCCAACGTGATCTTCCCGGCCGAATCGCACGCCGAGAAGGAAGGCACCGTCGTCCACCCCGACGGTCGGGTGCAGCGGCTACGGGCCGCGATCGCGCATCCGGGTCAGGTGCGCCCCGGATGGTCGGTCCTGGCCGAGATCGCCAACCGCGTGGGACTGGACGTGCGCGCGCTGACGAGCGGGATGGTGTGGCAGCAGATCGTCGAGGCCGTGCCGTTCTACGCCGGCCTGACGCTCGAGGCGCTGGGTGGCCGCGGGGTTCGCTGGCCCGAGCGTGAGCAAGCCGCAGCGCTGCCAGCCGGCGCAGCGCCCGCGGAGAGCGGCCTCGCGCACAATCGCTCGCGCCAGTCGCCCGCTCGCCATCCCGCCTCGCCTGAAGGGGCGACGCGCGAGTCATCCGGCTACTCGGCCCGGTCCGACCCACCCCAAAACGCATCGATCGAGGCACTGCGCCTGGGGACCTACCGCCCGATCTGGGCCGCCCCCGAGGTCGAGATCTCACCAGCGCTGCACTTTGCTCTCGCGCGCCAGCAGGTCGAGCTCTCACCTCAGGATGCCCAGCGGCTCGGGATCTCGACCGGGGAGATGGTGGACGTCGCGCAGAACGGGACTCGTCTTCGCGCCACCGCGCACGTCCGCAGCGACGTTCCGATCGGCACCGCGTTCCTGGCCGAAGGGGTGGCCAGCGAGTCAGCCAACGCGCTGACCGAAACGCTGATCGAGGTGAGCAAGGCAGCCGGATGACTCACGCGCCTGACATAAGAATGAGCCCGGATGGCGAATCGAGGAGCGCGTGAGCGCGTTCGCCGTCGTCAACTACTTCGAGCCGTGGTGGCTGCAGATCATCAAGGCGCTGGTCATCTTTGCCGTCGCCTTCGGCGTGCTGCCGGTGCTGGTGGTCTACGAGCGCAAGCTGCTCGGGCGCTTCCAGGGCCGTTATGGGCCCAATCGCGTCGGTCCGTTCGGGCTGATGCAGCCGCTGGCGGAGATCGTCAAGTTCGCCACCAAGGAGCCCTCGCGGCCCACCAGCTCGGTCGGCTTCCTGTTCCGGGTGGCCCCGATCATCGCCATCTTCACCGCGGTCGGCGGCCTTGCGCTGGTGCCGTTCGGCGATGTCCAGGACATTTTCGGCCGGCGGGTCGGGCTCTACGGCATCGACGTCTCAATCGGCCCCTTGTTCGTGTTCGCGCTGGCCGGGGTCTCGTTCTACGGAATCATGCTCGGCGGCTGGGCGTCGGGCTCGAAGTACTCGTTCCTCGGCGCCATGCGCGGCGCCGCTCAGCTGATCTCCTACGAGGTCTCACAGGGGCTCGCGCTGGTCGGCGTGGTGATCAGCGCGCAAACGCTGTCGCTGACCGGAATCGTCCATGCCCAGGCCGGCATGTGGTACGTCGTCCCCCAGCTCGCCGGATTTCTGATCTTCCTCATTGCCTCGTTCGCCGAGACCAACCGGGCTCCGTTCGATCTCGTCGAAGCCGACGCCGAGCTGGTCGGCGGGTACTTCACCGAGTACGGCGGCACTCCGTTCGTGGCCTTTCTGTTCGCCGAGTACATGAACATGATCGTGGTCTCCGGAATCGCGGCGACGATCTTCCTCGGTGGCTGGATGCTGCCGTTCGGGATCCATCCTCCTGGGTGGGTCGATCCGATCGTCGTGATCGTCAAGATCATGCTGTTGTTCAGCTTCTTTATCTGGATCCGGGCGACGCTGCCGCGGCTTCGCTACGACCAGCTCATGTCTTTCGGGTGGAAGGTTTTGCTCCCGCTCGCAACGCTCAATCTGCTGCTCACGGCAATCCTGGTGGTGGCATGACTTACGACCCCGGTCCCGATGTCATCCAAGTGATCCGTGCGCCCGCCCCCGGGCCCGTCGCGGGTGCTTACCGCGCGTTCGGCGAGACGTTGCGCGGGCTGAAGACCACGTTCGCCCGGATCATCGAGGGACCGGTGACGATCCAGTACCCGGAGGAGAAGACTCCTGTCTATCCCCGCTTCCGCGGCCGTCACAAGCTGCACCGCTTCGAGGACACGGGCCTCGAGAAGTGTGTCGGCTGCTCGCTCTGCGCCGCCGCCTGCCCAGCTGACTGCATCCGCGTGGTGGCGGCCGAGAACACGCCTGAGAACCGGGTCTCGGCCGGTGAGCGCTACGCCGCCGTGTACGAAATCAATCTCTCTCGTTGCATCTTCTGCGGCTACTGCGAGGTCGCCTGCCCGTTTGACGCGATCACCATGGGGCACGACTATGAGATGTCCGACTACACCCGCTCGGATCTGATCTTCACCAAGGAGATGCTGCTCGCCGAGCCGATCGAGCGCACGCCACTGCGTTCCGAGGGCGAGTGAGCGCAGTCCTCTTCTTCCTGGCCGCGATCGCGGCGATCTCGGGCGCTGTCGGCGTCGTCGCGTTGCGCAACCCCTTCTACAGCGTGCTCGCGCTGGTCTGCCACCTGATCGCGCTGGCCGCCCTGTTCCTGTTGCTGCGGGCCGAATTCGTCGCCGCGGGACAGGTGGTCGTGTACGCCGGGGCGGTGATGGTGCTGTACGTGTTCGTGGTCGCCTACGTGGGCGGCGGCGACGAGGAGCTGGCCGGCGGTTCGGGGCTGCGCATCCTCGGGCCGCTGTTTGCGCTGGCGCTGGCCATCGAGCTGTGCATCGCGATGCTCGGCTCGGCGCTCAAGGGCATCTCGGGCAAGGGTGCCCCGTATCTCTCCGGCTTCGGCACGCCACAGCACATCGGGACGCTGTTCTTGACCAAGTACCTGTTTCCCTTCGAGCTCGCCTCGCTGCTGCTGCTGGTGGCTGCGATCGGCGCCGTCGTGCTCGCGCGCCGCCGGCGTGGTCTCGGTTACGACGCCGAGGAGGAGAGCGATCTGATGATCCGCACCCGCCGCCCCTCCTACACGGGGACGATGGCGGAGGGAGCGGGCGTCCGGCACGCCGTCGACGCGGTCGATCAGGAGCCCGACGTCGAGATCGCCGGCACGCCTGCGACTACGGGCGGCGCCGCCGGCGCGGGGCCGGCGCGCCAGGGGGGCTGGTAATGGCGATCGGCTGGTATCTCGTGGTCTCGGCGATGATCTTCTGCATCGGCGCCGGCGGGGTGCTGACGCGCCGCAACCCGCTCGTCGTCCTGCTCTGCCTGGAGCTGATGCTCAACGGCGCGAACCTTGCGCTGGTGGCGTTTGCCCGGATGCACGGAGGCGAGGACGGCCAGATCTTCGCGCTGATCGTGTTGGTCGTCGCCGCGTGCGAGGTGACCGTCGGCCTCGGGCTGATCGTCGCGATCTACCGCCGCCAGCTCCCGATCGATGTCGACCAGCTGCACGAACTGAACGGGTAGTTCAGGATGAATCCGACGACCTTTGGTTGGCTGATCCTGCTGTGCCCGCTGGTGGGAACGATGGTCATCGGGCTCGGCCATCGGCGGCTGGCCGGCCGCAGGGCCGGGTGGCTGGCGACGCTGGCCATCGGCCTGTCGTTCGCGTTCTCTGTGGCCGCGCTGGTGGCCCTGCTCGGCCGCAGCCCCGAGCACCGCGTCCTCACCTCGACGCTGTGGAACTACGCCGTCACCGTCGGGCTCGACGCCAAGCTGTCGATCCTCGTCGACCCACTGTCGATCTTCATGGCGCTCGTCGTCTCCGGGGTTTCGAGCTTGATCCACCTTTACTCGGTGGCCTATCTGTGGGAGGACCGAGGTTTCGTCCGGTACTTCGCGTATCTCAATTTCTTCGTCTTCTCGATGCTCCTCCTGGTCATGGCGGGCAACTTCCTGCTGCTGATCGTGGGGTGGGCATTCGTCGGCGCCGCGTCGTATCTGCTGATCTCGTTCTGGTATCGGCGCACGACCGCCACGCGAGCCGGACTGAAGGCCTTCGTGATCAACGTGGTGGGTGATGTCGGCCTGGTCCTGGGGACGTTCTTCATCTTCAAGCACACCGGCACGGTCGACTTCCTGAAGACCTTCCACTCGGTCCCGCACGTGTTCGCTCACGACTCCACCGATCTGGTGGCGGGCTGTCTGCTGCTGCTGGTCGGCGCGTTCGCCAAGTCCGCCCAGGTTCCCCTGCACACGTGGCTTCCGGACGCGATGGAGGGCCCGACTCCGGTCTCGGCGCTGATCCACGCCGCGACGATGGTGACCGCCGGGATCTACATGGTCGCGCGGTCAAACGCGATCTTCGCCCAGTCCCAGACC